>NZ_JBFWLF010000282.1:0-5988 GCF_050252275.1 Citrobacter sp.
TTTACTTAGAGAATAAATACCAATACTTTCGGAAGGAACAAAATCACCGTCCCCACCGTTGCTGTTGACATTAATCGATCCGCTGTTGGTTAGCGAATTCGTACCATTGGCGGCATACAGGCCATACACACCATTTGCTTGAGAACTAAGAGTGATAATCCCCTGGTTTTCGCCACTGCCACCAGACTCAGTACGAATACCAGCACTTTCAGTATTCAGATAGGCTTCGCTACTTCCGTCCTGTGTGTAGCCTAAATTGATATGGCCCGTCGCGGTATTAACGAATTTAGTACCACTGAACGTTCTGGCAACGTAAACGTTACCTGTCTGGAGTTTGTCGGTTGAATTCGCCCAGTAACCAGTATTAATGATGCCATCGTTTTCAGCGGAGGCACCGTTTGTTGTCGTTATTCCTGAAACATAAGAGTTTTGGGCTTTATTCGTATAGTTATAACGTGGCGATATAGTGTAAATCCCTTGCGCACTATTTATAAAATGACTGTCAGTGCCGTCAACCTGGATGCTAACGTTTTGATACTCACCGGTAAAGACATTGCCACCCAGACTCAGGAATCCATTGTTGATAAAGGATGAGCCACTATTCACTTGTGCGATTTTGCTGGTACTCATCGCCGTTCCGTTATTGATAAATGTGGCGTTATGATCAAGTTGAATAAGTTTAAACGCTGGAGTGCTACTAACACTCACATCTATCGAGCCCCCTTCTGCGATAGTAATGAGCGCATTCTGACCATCTGCACGGAAGAATGCTGTATCAGGGTTTCCGTAAACAGAAACATCAAATCCATCCGGAGACCGGGATACCTGGTAAGACTGCGTGGTGGAGATATATGCTTTTTGCAGTTCACTCTGATAACTGGCATAAGCTAATTCACCTGAGGACAATTTACTGACAAGCCAGTCATTCCATGCTTTAAAGTCAGACAGGGAACTGACCGTATGTGATGTGCCATCAAAAGCCGTAAAAGTGCCTGAATAACTGTCGCTCTGAATGTCTACTATGCTCGGTGTCGAATACCCAGATAAATCATCTACAAATCTGGCCTGAATTTTCTGTTGTGAAATCCAGTTAGCAGTAGCTTTATTTGCTGTTGTACCATCAACAAAGACCAGAGAACTGTCCCTTACTTCACCAATATTATACTCATTCTGATTTAATTCGATATTTGCAACGCCATTGGTGACCGTCGCCAGGCGGGTATCAATATAGGGGGTTGCATTCGGCAAAACAAACCTCATACCCGGACTGAAGGTATAGGCATCCCGTTCGTTAAATGCCTCTGAACTGTAAACCATAACAGTTTTGTTACTTGCTGTAATAGGATCATACACTGTCACTGCGGTGGTTAAGCCGGGATAAATAAGTTTGTTCCCGACATCAGGTAATGACGTCACCGCAGAACCGCCTAGCGTCACGTCATAACCCGCGTCAATTATTTCCTGAAGGGTGGAAATTATCTGGAATGTGGCTCCTCCTGCTGTCCATGTATTTACACCTGAAACAGACCACGTGTTCCCGTCAGAAATGACAGCAGCTCCGTTCTGGTTATTCTCTAAAGTTGGGGTCCAGGAATCATCCAACTGACAATTAAAGGTGACGACATCACAGGTGGCAGCAGTAGCACCCGCTGACAGCACTGCCATCAGACCAGCCGCCTTCACAGACTTACTGACCGCGCGTTTAATTTTCCCGCGGCCTAACTCAGAGGTGACAACCCACTGCATCAGCGTGCTGTTCCAGATAACGCGATAGATTTTGTTCATAATGGACACCTCTTATACTGTGCCAAAACTGACTACACAGGTGTCGGCTCTGTCACTGTACTGAGCCTTCCCTGTACCACTACACATCATTGGCGCAGTCTTTTTATTTGTCCGGATGAGATTATTGCCTCTTCCAGAGTCATTCTCCGGTACTGAAATCAGCCCCCAAGAATTATTGATATTGCGAATTTTTAGTTGTTCCATGCTATATACTCGTTGGTGATTTTTTATGTTTTTTTTGTTGTTCAAGCGAATGCTTTTTTTTCCGTAAGAGCGATAAAAGATTTCCGGTGCCTCTCAATATCTGAAGCACGAAAAAAATAATCTTAGAGAGGGTGGTTATATTTCCTATTACCTACATCAAGGTTTTATATAAGGGGTAATGAAATGACATTACTGCCCTTACAGGCACCTGAACGGTGCCTGGTCGGCAAATATAACTACTCATTACGTATTGCAGTCTGCTGACAAACTGCATTCTCGGAGAATGGTCTACATTTCTACGACCTCTGTAAAATAAAACAACAAGGGAACAAATAAGAAAGTATCATAAAGACATTTTCTTTTTCTGTTTATGATATCGACACACTACCAGTTGAAATGGTTTTATGGATCTGTCCTTTTGCTATTCCCCAATAGCAGTTTTGCACTGTGTTAAAAGAGAGTCAAGCAGCGCTAAAATGTTAAAAAAGTAATATTAACGCAGCTGGACAAACCAGTTATATAATTCCTGGTGGTCGTTTTAAATGAGGGGCGTCTTTTCTGGAAATATCACTTACTTGCTCTTTTGAGGTTGAGATATTTGCATCTGACAATAAGAATATTGCAAACATTAGATGAGGCTGGAAGTAGTCACCCGAGAGCACAATTTGCTAAAAAGTAATGGGCGTGGTTTGTAATTTTAATTTAAGTGATTGTATATAATGATATTTTTCTAAGTTGTTGTTATGAATTAATAATCTCCATTTTTATATCATGTAAAAAACACAACGTTATGATTGTATTATTCTTTTTTTGTTTTTTCGTTAGATATGAAAATTTGTTAAAAAAACAGTGTTACGAGAGGGTGGCAGCCGTAATTCGTAATCTGACCGGGTAAATTTTATAAAATTCAGATTTTTCTTTCTGAACAATACCCTGATAAAGGGGGACGTATCAGTAAATTAGCCTTATGCCATGCCCATTTTTTGTGTCTTAAGCGTTTCTCATTGTTTCGTGTCGCTGCAACCCAGAACATTTCCATCCCGTTAGATAAATGGATGGATCATCAAGTCAGAAACCTCGGACAAAAAAGCTGGTGCGGTTCACCGGATCCCGTTCTTTGCAGGCCAGCAGCACACGTCCGGATCCGCGCGAGAGGGAGACAATCCCTATTGCAATCAGAAAGGGTGAAGCCTAAGAACGGCCAAGGGATTCAATATCCTGCAACAGCGTGTCGATCGTGGCGCGCCCTGTGAAAGGTTCTGGCGCACCTTCAGGTGCTGTCAGCCCAACCCTGTTATGCCAGTACGTGGGCACTCCCACTTTTTGCGTCCCACACATGTCATAAGCTGAGCCAGCGACAAATATAGCCTCGGCAGGAACAAAGCCTGTATTACACAACGCCAGACGATACGGCTCAGGATGCGGCTTGTAAAAATCAGCCTGTTCGGAAGTCACGACGACATCGAAGGGAACGCCGACAAGATCCGCAGCAATGCGCCTGAGGCGCGCCGAACAGTTAGTGACCACACCTAATCCCATCAGCTCAGAATAGACCCTGTTAACCGATTACACTGACGTGATTTGCTCCACCAGCATTGAACGCATCATCTCTGGACGTAATGCTGCGCTGAGCCTGACAGAAATCCTTACTCATCAGCTCAGTGATATTTCTGCACTCACCGACAGTATTGGCGGGGGCAACGCGAATAAATGGGGACTGCGCACATTACCTTTAAGCGGTCAGAACTTGTTGAAAAACTGAATGACATTATCACTAAGCATTATCCGGGGATATTGGCAGCATGATAGTTCATCGTTATCATTACTGGGCTCGATATCACGGGTGTTTTTAGCGAAATACGATTGGAGGTTTAATTGGGAGCTCCGGCGTTTTTCGAACAGATAAAAACGCTGTAATAACAATGGTTATATGACCTGTATTCGAATCCTGTAGGAGCCGGATCAGGCATCGCCAGCATCCGGCATGTCGATAAATACATTATTCTCTATAAAAGTCTGAAATATCGACCGTATTTTCTTTCACTGATTCCATTGCGGAAATAAACGCATTTTCATGTTCTTCTTCTTCCTCACGTGGTAATGAGTTGCCATAGAAACGGCCATTTTTGTGAATAGCCAGAGAATCACTTTTCACCTGACCATTTACAATACCCTGCGCATTAATACTGACTTCGCCACCAATACAGTTGCCATTTAACACGCCATCAATGGCGATAGCGTAAGCAATAATATCACCTTCAACGTGTCCACTTTTTAAAATATGGACGGTTTTCTCTGAGCGAATAATACCGTCAATACGACCATTGACGTGAATGTCACTGGTAGAGTTCAATTCGCCCTTAATAATGCAGGATTCAGGAATAACTGCAACGGAGGGTTCCATTTGTGCACTGTGCGAAGGTTTTACCGTGATTTCTACGTCGTCACCGAGGTAGGAGACCTGGGAAGAATTAAGAGAAGATGCAATGTTGATATCTGTATTGGTATCAGCAAAAGTCGAATTTTGCCCTTTACGTTTAAACATGGTCCGGATCCCCGTCGATGATGAAAATAAATAAACAGCATAAATTAAACCACAGCTCAAAATAATCGCGGAAACAATCTTCCATCGAGACTTTAACGTGATGTAAAAATGTTGATCCCCTACGCCGTAATGGATGATGAGGTAAATCCAAAGCCCCCAGACCAGCCACAGGAGGTTATATTGCATAAGATTTTATGTCATCTCCTGTTTATATTTATAACTGTTTGTGTGTATTTTTACGGTATCACCCAGAGGCTTATTACACAATAAAAAATAAACGATGTTTTATTCTGCTTGTAATAATTTAAAGTTAAACCTTTTAAAAAATATCAACGCTATATTAACAATAGTCAAGGCGATAGAAGGAACAGATAAGTTCCTGATTGCACATTGCAAAATCTGAGATGATTTTTTTGCGATGTTTCAGAATTTATAGAGGGGCAATTTTTCGGATTATTATTCCCTTTTAGTGACGAATTTTGTGCAGTAGTTTGAATTTTTAGTGATGAGGAGTGGCGTGGAGAGGGATATTCCTTCGATAGCGGGCAAGGTGTTATCGGACAAAAGAGAGAAGATTGACAATCAACCATGCGGCTACAGAAGTGGATTGGTGAAGCGTAGAAAAGTGACGAAAATGTAAAAAAAATGTATCGATGAAAAATAAGTCAAGATAAGCCGCTGTTTTTTAGGATGAATCTTATAACTGACGGTGCTGAAGAGGGAGACTGCGGCATGAGGAACAGGTCAGTCAGACCTGCTCTTTCGGTAAACTCAACGTAAACCGGGTCACGTTTACATCCGACGTCACCGACACTTTTCCGTGGTGTGCGGTCACAATCGATTTCACGATCGCCAGTCCGATGCCGCTGCCTTCGCCTTTGCGCTGGCGGGATGGATCCACGCGATAAAAGCGATCAAACAACCGTGGTAAATGTTCGGCAGGGATAGGTGTTCCCGGGTTTTCAATGATGATGTGCACCTGTTCGTCCGCCTCTGTCAGCCGGACGGTAATGCTCTGGCCCAATGGCGTGTAGCGCATCGCGTTGGAGAGGAGATTGCTGATCGCCCGGCGCAGCATACCTGAATCGCCGGATACCAGGCATGGACGCCCTTCAAAATGCAACCCGACTTCCCGTTCTTCCGCCAGCGCCTCAAAAAAGTCGAATACTTTACTGACTTCATCCGCCAGATTGATCGTTTTTTTCTCCGGGATCAGCTGGTTGTTATCGGCCTGCGCCAGAAACAGCATATCGCTGACCATTTTCGCCATATGGCTAAATTCTTCGAGGTTGGAATAGAGCACCTCTTCCAGCTCCTTCTGGCTACGGGGCTGGCTGAGGACAATTTCTGTTTGCGTCACCAGGTTGGTGATAGGGGTACGGATCTCATGGGCAATATCAGCTGAAAAATTGGACTGGCGGGTAAAATCGTCTTCGATACGCTCGATCATGTGT
>NZ_JBFWLF010000283.1:0-5987 GCF_050252275.1 Citrobacter sp.
TGCACCGTGACGCCGATGGGCAGCCGTATGCTCAAACGCTGGCTGCATATGCCGGTACGTGATACGAAAATCCTGACAGAACGTCAGCAAACCATTGGTTCATTACAGGATGCAACCAGCGAACTGCAGCCCGTGCTTCGCCAGGTGGGCGATCTGGAACGTATTCTTGCGCGTCTGGCACTGCGCACCGCGCGTCCGCGCGATCTCGCTCGCATGCGCCACGCTTTCCAGCAACTGCCGGAACTGCGTGCGCAACTGGAATCGGTGGACAGCGCCCCCGTACAAATGCTGCGTGAGAAAATGGGCGAATTCGCCGAACTGCGGGAACTGCTGGAACGAGCGGTCGTTGACGCTCCCCCGGTTCTCGTTCGTGACGGTGGTGTTATTGCGCCAGGCTACAACGAAGAGCTTGATGAGTGGCGCGCCCTGGCAGACGGTGCGACCGACTATCTCGACAGGCTGGAAATCCGTGAGCGCGAGCGTACCGGGCTGGACACGCTGAAAGTCGGCTTTAACGCGGTGCACGGTTATTACATCCAGATTAGCCGTGGGCAGAGCCACCTCGCACCAATCAACTACGTCCGTCGCCAGACGCTGAAAAACGCCGAGCGCTACATCATTCCGGAACTCAAAGAGTACGAAGATAAGGTTCTGACCTCCAAGGGCAAGGCGCTGGCGCTGGAAAAACAGCTCTATGATGAACTGTTCGACCTACTGCTACCACATCTGGCGGATCTGCAACAGAGCGCCAGTGCGCTGGCGGAACTCGATGTACTGGTGAATCTGGCCGAACGCGCGTACACGCTGAACTACACCTGCCCAACCTTCAGCGATAAGCCAGGTATTCGTATTACCGAGGGCCGCCATCCGGTGGTGGAGCAGGTCCTGAATGAGCCGTTTATCGCCAACCCGCTCGACCTCTCACCACAGCGCAGAATGCTGATCATTACCGGACCAAACATGGGCGGTAAAAGTACCTACATGCGCCAGACCGCGCTGATTGCCCTGCTGGCCTATATCGGTAGCTACGTACCGGCGCAGAAGGTGGAGATTGGTCCTGTCGATCGTATCTTTACCCGTGTAGGCGCGGCGGACGATCTGGCCTCCGGGCGCTCCACCTTCATGGTAGAGATGACCGAAACGGCCAACATTCTGCACAACGCCACTGAGAACAGCCTGGTGCTAATGGATGAGATTGGCCGCGGGACATCCACTTACGATGGCCTGTCGCTGGCGTGGGCATGTGCGGAAAATCTGGCGAATAAGATCAAAGCGCTGACGCTGTTCGCGACGCACTACTTCGAGCTGACACAGTTGCCGGAAAAAATGGAAGGCGTAGCCAACGTCCATCTCGACGCGTTAGAGCACGGCGATACCATTGCCTTTATGCATAGCGTGCAGGACGGTGCGGCCAGTAAGAGCTACGGCCTGGCGGTCGCAGCGCTGGCGGGCGTTCCGAAAGAGGTGATCAAACGTGCGCGACAGAAACTGCGCGAACTGGAGAGCATTTCACCCAACGCGGCGGCAACACAGGTGGATGGCACCCAGATGTCGCTGCTGTCCGTTCCCGAAGAGACCTCTCCTGCCGTTGAAGCACTGGAAAATCTCGACCCGGATTCGCTAACGCCCCGTCAGGCGCTGGAGTGGATCTATCGGCTGAAGAGTCTGGTGTAAGAAAAAGGCCCGATGCCGCTTTGCGTATCGGGCCACATATTAACGGTACTTTTCCCAGGTCGGATAAGGCCTCAGCCGCCATCCGGCACTCCGTCAGCGCTTATCTTCTGTCAGCAGCGGCGGAATAGTGGGTACCATCGGCGCCTCATCGATATCTTTCTGCGTCATACGAAACGCCTGCGGGTAGTGTTCGCGGCTGGTACGACGTAGCGGCTCCGTATCACGCCAGGTGTACAGGCAATGTTGGCACTGATACACCGTCCAGACGCCTTTCACTGGCGAGGTCGCCATCACTTCAATATGTTCATCAGCACAACGTGGGCAAATCATCTGAGGCTCCTTATTTACGGTTGGCCAGCATGGCAGTCAGCTTTTCAGCCCAGGCTTTGGTTTCCGGGAGATCGCACACCGGCTGGCTATAGTGACCACGGTTATCCGGCGCAACGGGCGTGGTGGCGTCGATAATCAGCTTATCGGTGATCCCCGCCGGACTTGAGCCCGGATCCAGTTCCAGTACTGACATATTCGGTAGCTGAACCAGATCCCCCGCCGGGTTGACTTTCGACGACAGCGCCCACATCACCTGCGGCAGGTTGAACGGATCGACATCTTCATCCACCATAATTACCATCTTCACGTAACCCAGCCCGTGTGGCGTGGTCATCGCACGCAATCCCACCGCTCGCGCAAAACCACCGTAGCGTTTTTTGGTCGAGATAATCGCCAGCAGGCCGTGGGTATACATGGCGTTAACCGCCTGCACTTCCGGGAACTCCGCTTTTAGTTGCTGATACAGCGGAACGCAGGTGGCCGGTCCCATCAAATAGTCTATTTCTGTCCACGGCATACCGAGATAAAGGGATTCAAAAATCGGTTTACTGCGATACGACACCTTATCAATACGCACAACCGTCATATTGCGACCACCGGAATAGTGGCCAGTAAACTCGCCAAACGGCCCTTCAATTTCACGTTTGCGGCTTTCAATCACCCCTTCCAGGATCACCTCCGATCCCCACGGCACATCAAACCCGGTCAACGGGGCGGTGGCGATGGGATACGGGCTTTCGCGTAGCGCCCCCGCCATTTCATATTCGGACTGATCGTACTTCAGCGGTGTCGCCCCCATCAGCGTGATGATCGGATCGTTACCCAGGGTGATAGCGATCGGCAGATCCTCGCCGCGCTCTTCCGCCTTATGCAGATGCAGCGCGATATCATGCATCGGTACCGGTTGCAGGCCCAGCTTACGCTTGCCCTTCACTTCCATTCGGTAGATACCGACGTTCTGCTTGCCGAAGTTGTCCGGGTCGAGCGGATCGCGGGAGACTACGCAGGCTTTATCCAGGTAAAATCCGCCATCGCCGTCGTTCAGGCGAAACAGCGGCAGAATATCGAACAGGTTAATCGCTTCGCCATCGACACTGTTTTCCGCCCATGCCGGATTCGCGCGGCGTTCCGGGGTGACCGGGAACTTATCCCAGCGACGAATAAACTCATCTATCTGCTTTTTCACTGGCGTATTCGGCGGTAAGCCCAATGAAATGGCATGATTTTGCCAGGAGCCGATGGTATTCATCGCCACACGCGCGTCGGTAAAACCACGAATATTATCGAACCATAGCGCCGGTGCGCCGTCGCCAATACGGCCAGTGGCGTTGGCAGCCGCGGCCAGATCCGGCTCCGCATTCACCTCTTCACTGATTTTCAGCAATTGTCCCTGGTCGTCGAGCGCCTGCAAAAAGCTGCGCAAATCATCAAATGCCATTATTCATTCTCCTGTGAAAAATTCTGTGCCTGCGCTAATCCCTGCCAGCGACGCGCATGCGGGTGCTCCAGCGCAAACTGGTCCAGTACGCGGGCCACGATGTGTTGCGTAATATCATCAACGGACTGTGGATGGTTATAGAAAGCAGGCATGGGCGGCACCATCGCCACGCCCATGCGTGAAAGCGCGAGCATGTTTTCGAGATGCACCGTACTGAGCGGCATTTCACGCGGCACCAGCACCAACTTGCGCCCTTCTTTCAGCACCACGTCGGCAGCGCGTCCCACCAGACCGTCGGCGTAGCCTGCGCGTATTCCAGCCAGGGTTTTCATGCTGCAAGGAATAACGATCATGCCGTCGGTACGAAACGAACCTGACGAGATGGTCGCCGCCTGATCCGCCGGGCTG
Organism: Citrobacter sp.; assembly: GCF_050252275.1. Taxonomy (NCBI): domain Bacteria; kingdom Pseudomonadati; phylum Pseudomonadota; class Gammaproteobacteria; order Enterobacterales; family Enterobacteriaceae; genus Citrobacter; species Citrobacter sp. The sequence goes on from NZ_JBFWLF010000283.1 coordinate 3,851, forward strand.
TGGCAAAAATCGGCCAGTCCGGCAACATCGCGCGCACGGTATGGCGTTTCCAGTTCAATGGTGGTTTTGGCCCATTTCGACATCACCAGATGCGTTTCCACATCCGGCATCTTCCGCAGCGCCTGCAACAGTGCTACACCCAGCGGCGCTCCCGTTGCCCCGGTCATCCCCACAATCAGTCTCATTCATCACTCCACAAATTGTTCGTATACGAACGTTTAATATAAATTACCCCTGTAAAACAGCGACGACAAGAGCGGCCCGTTTTTTCCGCACGTATTGCTTAAGATTTCCTCGTTATAAAACGCGGTGTTACCCGTTATGATAGGAGAAATGATTTTTAGCCTGGAGTTTTCATGGAGTTACGGAATAAAGCGTTTCACCTGTTACGCCAGCTGTTCCAACAACATACGGCGCGTTGGCAGCATGCGTTGCCGGATCTGACTAAACCACAGTACGCGGTGATGCGTGCCATTGCGGAACGTCCCGGTATTGAACAGGTTAATCTGATGGAGGCCGCCGTCAGTACCAAAGCGACGCTGGCAGAAATGCTAAGCCGAATGGAAAAACGCGGGCTGGTGAGGCGTGGAAACGATCCGCTGGATAAACGTCGCCGCTTCGTTTATCTGACCCCTGAAGGAGAAGCCTTGCTGAAGGTAAGCATGCCGTTGGGAAATCGGGTGGATGAGGAATTTCTGGGACGGTTGAATGACGAGGAACGCGCGCAATTCGCCCTGCTAATCAAGAAAATGATGCCTGATTAACAAACCTGAGTAAGCATGAAAATGCTCCCGTCTGCCTTCACCCGCAAAAAACACAGCGTAGTCAGCCAGAAAGAAGAAGGCCAGCCTCAAAGAGGCTGGCCTTTCTTGTTAGAACGGTGCTTACTCGCGGAACAGCGCTTCGATATTCAGCCCTTGAGTCTGCAGAATTTCACGCAGACGGCGAAGGCCTTCAACCTGAATCTGACGAACACGTTCACGAGTCAGACCGATTTCGCGGCCCACATCTTCCAGTGTTGCAGCTTCATAACCCAGCAGACCGAAACGACGTGCCAGCACCTCACGCTGTTTGGCGTTCAGTTCGAACAGCCATTTGACGATGCTCTGTTTCATATCATCATCTTGCGTGGTGTCTTCCGGACCGTTCTCTTTCTCATCGGCCAGGATATCCAGCAACGCTTTTTCGGAATCGCCACCCAACGGGGTGTCTACCGAGGTAATGCGCTCGTTTAGACGAAGCATACGGCTAACGTCATCAACCGGTTTATCCAGCTGTTCTGCAATTTCTTCCGCGCTCGGTTCGTGGTCCAGTTTATGGGACAACTCACGCGCGGTACGCAGATAAACGTTCAGCTCTTTAACGATGTGGATCGGCAGTCGAATGGTACGGGTTTGGTTCATGATAGCCCGTTCAATCGTCTGGCGAATCCACCAGGTTGCGTATGTGGAGAAGCGGAACCCACGTTCCGGGTCAAACTTCTCAACGGCACGGATAAGCCCCAGATTGCCCTCTTCAATCAGATCCAGCAACGCCAGACCACGATTGCCATAACGGCGGGCAATTTTCACCACCAGACGCAGGTTACTTTCAATCATCCGACGGCGTGAGGCGACATCTCCACGCAGTGCGCGACGCGCAAAATACACTTCTTCTTCGGCCGTTAACAGTGGCGAATAACCAATCTCACCAAGGTAAAGCTGAGTCGCGTCCAACACACGCTGTGTGGCCCCCTGCGATAACAGCTCTTCTTCAGCCAAATCGTTATCACTGGGTTCCTCTTCAACTAAGGCTTTTTCGTCAAAAACCTCAACTCCGTACTCATCAAACTCCGCGTCTTCATTTAAATCATGAACTTTCAGCGTATTCTGACTCATAAGGTGGCTCCTACCCGTGATCCCTTGACGGAACTAGCAAGTGTCAGCCTGGTTCCGTCGCTTTATCGCTGCGGTAAATAACGCAGCGGGTTTACGGATTTCCCCTTGTAACGAATTTCAAAATGCAAACGTGTAGAACTGGTTCCGGTGCTACCCATCGTCGCTATTTTTTGTCCTGCCTTCACTTCTTGTTGTTCCCGGACCAGCATTGTATCGTTATGAGCGTAGGCACTCAGGTAATCATCGTTGTGTTTGATGAT
>NZ_JBFWLF010000284.1:0-5934 GCF_050252275.1 Citrobacter sp.
TCAGTATTGAACAGGGTGATGCCGGCATTAAGGTTATCGCCGTTATCCCACAGCAGTCCCAGCTCTTCGCTCAGGCTCTTTACCGGTTTCAGATCCGGGTTGCCGACAATAATGCCATTCAAACGACCGCCACCGGTGACCTGACCCCAGTTTGCGGAGGATTGACGCAGATCGGGTGCGCGGTAGCCTGCGGAGACGCCACCTTTTAAGGTCCATTGATCGCTCAGATGCCAGACGCCATAACCGCGCGGCGTCCAGTTGTCGCCGTAGTTTTCGTCCTTATCCATACGGATCCCGCCGGTCAGGGTAAAACTATCGGTCATCGCCCATTCGTCTTCTGCAAACAGCGCCCAGCTCCAGCGGGTCAGTTTATTCAGACCGTCAGCCGCTTCCAGTTGGTTGCCGTTATCGCGCAGTTTTTCATAACGGTACTGACCGCCCAGCGTCATCGTATGGGCGCCGAGGAAAATCTGGTTCTGGTTATTGAAGATCGTGTTGTATGACTTCATCTCACGACCCGGGTTGTGGGTCTCTTCCTGCTGGATATAGCTGGTGCTGTTGAAATCATCGTAATAGCCGCTGTGCGTCAGTGAATACGTGGTGTGCTCATAGCGGTTTTCACTTTTCGTGTTTGGCTTACAGGTGCCTTTCCGGCAGGTTTCCTCGGCCATCGATTTACCTGGCGTACTGTTGCGATCCTGCAATTCACGAGCGATATCAAAATCGATGTCGTTCTTATCATCCGGTGTAAAGTTAAGGGTCAGACCGCCGTTACGCAGGCGCTGCTCATTGTAACCGTTGACGATCTGATCTTCCGCGCGGCGGGACAGCAGTCCGGTGACTTTCGCGCCCAGCAAGCCGTCGATCAGCGGACCAGAAGCATAGGCATTGGTCTGGAACAGATCGCCGGAGTCGCTGTTTTCCTGGAAAGTAGCGTCACCGTGCAGAGAACCGGTCCAGCCTTTGGTGTTAGAGACTTTTTTGGTGATCACGTTAATCACGCCGCCCATCGCATCGGATCCGTACAGCGAGGACATCGGGCCACGGATGACTTCGATACGCTCGATGGACTCCAGCGGCGGCAGCCAGCCCTGCTCGATCCCAGAATTATCGCTGTTCGGACGCGTACCGCGAGTGCTGATGCGTTTACCGTTCACCAGGAACAGCGTGTATTGCGACGCCATCCCTCGGATGCTGATATCACTGCTGCTGCCCCCGCCAGTGACGACTACGCCAGGGACATCTTTCAGTGCATCGGTAACGTCACGGTAAGCTTTGTCTTCAATTTGCTGTTTTGAAATAACCGAAATTGACGCTGGGGCGTTCTGGATTTTCTGCTCAAATCCCGTCGCGGTAACCACAACGGTATCCTGATCGGCAGCATGAACGAGCGATGGGAGGCATGCCGCGCTGACGACGATGGCAATAGCCTTAACGTGAGGTATAGTCATTTTGTCATTCCATTAAACGAATAAAAACCGCGTGCCATGTAAAAGGCCATGACAACTGTATGTGTTTGTCTTTTAAGAACTCTTAGCGGTAAAGAAGCGGGGGAAATTGTACAAAAGAATGAATATTTGTAAACACAAATGATAATTGAAATCATTTGCGTTTGTTTGGTTTGTAAGGGAAAACCTTTTAAGTCAATAAGATAGCGGAACGTAAATGTGAGGAAAAAATGAAGAAATCATGGAGAAAGGGAGAAGAAAAAGGAGGGCGCATTGCCCTCCTGCGGTTATTTCATCAAATGTGCGGCATGGAAGCGCAGATGATCCTCAATGAATGAGGCAATAAAGTAATAGCTATGATCGTAACCAGGCTGAATACGCAGCGTCATCGGCCATGCGGTCTGGCGTGCGGCTTCAGCCAGAACCGCGGGTTGGAGCTGATCGGCCAGAAACTGATCGCTGTCGCCCTGGTCAATCAGCGTCGGGATGGCGTCTTCCGGCTGGCTGGCGTACATCAACGCACAGCTATCCCATTGCGCCCATGCGGCGCGATCCTCGCCGAGATAGGCGAGAAACGCTTTTTCGCCCCACGGGACGCGGCACGGGTTAACGATGGGGGCGAATGCAGAAACGCTGGTGTATTTGCCTGGATTTTTCAACGCCATGATCAGCGCACCGTGACCGCCCATGGAGTGTCCACTGATCGCGCAGCGATCGCTGACGTTAAAATGCGCCTGAATCAGCGACGGGAGTTCGTCCCGCACGTAATCATACATGCGGAAATGAGCAGCCCAGGGTTGCTGCGTCGCATTGAGATAAAAACCGGCCCCCTGACCAAGATCATACCCCTCATCGTTGGCGACCTGTTCACCGCGCGGGCTGGTATCCGGCATGACTAAAACGATGCCTAATTCAGCCGCGATACGCTGCGCACCGGCCTTAGTGGTAAAGTTTTCATCATTACAGGTTAACCCGGACAGCCAGTACAGAACCGGCGGAGGGGTCGTATCGCGAGGGGGAGGGAGAAAAATGCTGAACGTCATTGCACAGTTCAGCGTGGTGGAGTCGTGACGCCAGCGTTGCTGCCAGCCTTCAAAACAGCGGTGCTCTTCGAGCATTTCCATGCGTGGCTCCTTGTTATGTTGAACCTGAATGTGTTCGCAAACTCCCCATAATACAGATAATTCATGGCACTGTGAGTAACTTTCACTTCCGCATCGCGCAGACTTGCTTCATCATCGAGCACACGTCGATGTAACCCTTCCCGTCCTCTTTTACGAAACGCGGTTTGAAAGGCAACGGCGATTTCAATAATTATCGTTGTGAATACTGGATTATGTGCGCGGCCTCACGCACAATAATCAGGCTGTCAACAGCCTACAAACTTTGCCCCACGCAGGGCAGAGGCGCCACACCTGCAGGAGAAGAATAAATGTCATCACTCAGTAAAGAAGCGGCCCTGGTTCATGAAGCGCTGGTAGCGCGAGGGCTGGAAACGCCGCTGCGCCCGCCCGTGCATGAGATGGATAACGAAACGCGCAAACGTCTTATCTCAGGCCATATGACCGAGATCATGCAGTTGCTGAACCTCGACCTGAGCGATGACAGCCTGATGGAAACCCCGCATCGCATCGCCAAAATGTATGTCGATGAGATTTTCTCAGGCCTGGATTACGCCAATTTCCCGAAAATCACCGTCATTGAAAACAAAATGAAAGTCGATGAGATGGTCACCGTACGCGACATCACTCTCACCAGCACGTGTGAACACCATTTTGTGACCATTGATGGTAAAGCCACCGTGGCCTATATCCCGAAAGAGTCGGTGATTGGTTTGTCGAAGATCAACCGCATCGTCCAGTTCTTTGCCCAACGTCCGCAGGTACAGGAGCGTCTGACGCAACAGATCCTGACCGCGCTGCAAACTCTGCTGGGAACCAATAACGTGGCCGTATCGATTGATGCGGTGCATTATTGCGTGAAAGCACGCGGTATTCGTGATGCCACCAGTGCAACCACCACCACCTCGCTTGGCGGTCTGTTTAAATCGAGCCAGAATACGCGTCAGGAATTTTTGCGCGCGGTCCGTCATCACAACTGATTAAGGCAGGAGCTATGGAGCGTAATGTCACGCTGGATTTTGTCCGTGGCGTCGCCATCCTTGGCATCCTGCTGTTAAATATCAGCGCCTTTGGTTTGCCAAAGGCGGCTTACCTCAATCCCGCCTGGTACGGAAATATCACGGCTTCAGATGCCTGGACATGGGCCATTCTGGATCTGTTCGCGCAGGTAAAATTTCTCACTTTGTTTGCACTGTTGTTTGGCGCGGGCCTGCAAATGCTGCTGCCGCGCGGTAAGCGCTGGATCCAGTCCCGTCTGACTCTACTGGTGCTACTTGGTTTTATTCATGCCTTGCTGTTTTGGGACGGCGATATTCTGCTGGCCTATGGGCTGGTGGGGCTGATCTGCTGGCGACTGGTGCGCGATGCACCATCGGTGAAAAGCCTGTTTAACACCGGCGTGATGCTCTATCTGGTCGGCATTGCCGTTCTGCTGCTGCTTGGCGCGATCTCCGGCAGTGAAACAAACCGCGCCTGGACGCCGGATGCGTCTGCGTTGCTGTATGAACAATACTGGAAGGTGAATGGCGGCGTGGAAGCCATCAGTAATCGGATCGATGCCTTATCGAACAGCCTGCTGGCGCTGGGCGCGCAGTATGGCTGGCAACTGGCGGGTATGATGTTGCTCGGGGCGGCACTGATGCGCAGTGGCTGGCTGAAAGGGCAGTTTCGTCTTTCGCATTACCGACGCAGCGGTTTTTTACTGATCGCCGTGGGTCTACTTATTAACCTGCCTGCCGTGGTCGCGCAGTGGCAACTGGACTGGAGCTATCGCTGGTGCGCGTTCTTGTTACAGGCCCCGCGTGAACTCAGCGCACCATTTCAGACGCTCGGCTATACCGCGCTGATGTTTGGTTACTGGCCGCAGTTAAGCCGCAGCAAAATCGCTCATGCGATTGCCTGTGTCGGGCGAATGGCGCTGACAAATTATCTGCTGCAAACCGTGATTTGCACCACGCTGTTTTATCAATTCGGCTTATTTATGAAATTTGACCGACTGGAACTGCTGCTGTTTGTCATCCCGGTGTGGCTGGCAAACCTGCTTTTCTCCGTGATCTGGTTACGGTTCCTGCCTCAGGGCCCGATGGAGTGGCTCTGGCGGCAATTAACCCTGCGAGCGTCAGGGACATCTTTGTCCCATACATCCAGATAACGATCTGGATCACAATCATTAACAAAATGGATGTAAGCGCTTTCATCGCTGTGACCGCACTCACGTAGTCCTTTTCCCTCCGCTGACAAAATAGCCGCCAGTTATGCAGCGAGTGGCTGCAATTCCAGACAGGGTAGTGAATATGATCACCATTCGTGATGTGGCGCGTCAGGCAGGCGTATCGGTAGCGACGGTTTCCCGCGTGTTAAATAACAGCGCGCTGGTCAGTCCTGATACGCGCGAGGCGGTAATGAAGGCGGTGACGCTGCTGGGCTATCGGCCAAACGCCAATGCCCAGGCGCTGGCCACGCAGGTCAGTGAAACCATCGGCGTGGTGGTGATGGACGTGTCCGATGCGTTTTTTGGCGCGCTGGTGAAAGCGGTGGATTTGGTCGCTCAACAGCATCAAAAATATGTGCTGATCGGCAACAGCTATCATGAAGCCGAAAAAGAGCGTCATGCCATTGAGGTGTTGATCCGCCAGCGCTGTAACGCGCTGATCGTTCACTCAAAAGCGTTAAGCGATCGGGAACTGGGCGAGTTTATGGATCAGATCCCCGGTATGGTGCTGATCAACCGCATTGTCCCTGGCTACGCCCACCGCTGCGTGTGCCTGGACAATATCAGCGGCGCGAAAATGGCGACCCGTATGTTATTGAATAATGGTCATCAGCGGATTGGCTATCTGGCTTCCAGCCACCGCATTGAAGATGACGTCATGCGCCGGGAAGGGTGGAGCAGTGCACTTAAGGAGCAGGGCATTGTGGCGCCTGAAAGCTGGATTGGCATCGGAGCACCGGATATGCAGGGCGGTGAGGCGGCAATGGTTGAGCTGCTGGGGCGCAACCTGCAGCTAAGCGCCGTGTTTGCCTATAACGACAATATGGCCGCGGGCGCGCTGACGGCGCTAAAGGACAACGGCATTTCCATTCCCTTACACCTTTCAATCATTGGTTTCGACGATATTCCCATCGCCCGTTACACCGATCCCCAGTTGACAACGGTGCGCTATCCCATTGCTTCTATGGCAAAACTGGCGACAGAACTCGCATTACAGGGCGCTGCGGGAACGCTGGATTTATCCGCGACCCACTGCTTTATGCCGACCCTCGTGCGGCGTCATTCGGTTGCTGTACGACAGAATGCGGCGGCGATCACTAACTTATGATTTCGCCAGATGTAACCGCTTTCATTTTGTGTGTTTTTTGTGTGT
>NZ_JBFWLF010000285.1:0-5887 GCF_050252275.1 Citrobacter sp.
TGATGAGCTGCAGGACTTTAACCTGCTTCACATTGGTGTCAGGGTCGGAAATCGAAGAAGAGTAACGTGAGGCATCCTTCGCCAGACGACGGAAATAATCACGCGTTTTTGAATGGAATTGATCCGGTTTGACTCCGGTGCCAGGTAACTGCTGGAACGTCGAACGCCAGTTAGCGTCTACCGAGTCAGGATCGGTTAAGAAGTCTTCATAGAGCTGTTCTATCCAGCTCTGGTTTGCGCCAGAGAGGTAAGAAGAGTCCAACCAGGCTTTCAAAGCGCTGTTCTGCATCGTGATCCCTTAAGCATTTGTATGCTTACTTCGCCGTGGATACTACCACGCATACGTCGTATGCGTGCCGGGGTTCACTTGTTACGGACTGTCGTGTGATCTGCGTCCGCTAAGGAACCTTTAAAAACTGTCTAATAATCGTCGTTGTTCAGGCTGCGACTGCGTTGCAACCGTCCCTCACCCGGTCACATAGTGAACTATGCTCCCGGCGATTCGTTCCGTTCGCGCCTTGTCTCGCGCTGAACATCTCGATTATTGCTATCAATGTGGCAGTTTTTAGAGGTTTCCTGCACTAATTTGCCTGATGGCGACCCCGTAGGCCTGATAAGCGAAGCGCCATCAGGCAACATGTGCCGGATGGCGACGTAAACGTCTTATCCGGCCTACAGGATTGCCACCGCGGGCAATGTCTACTTACGCACTGCGTTGCAACAGCATCGACTTAATATGGCCGATGGCGCGCGTCGGGTTCAGCCCCTTAGGACATACACTGACGCAGTTCATGATGCTGTGACAGCGGAATACGCTGAATGCATCGCTTATCCCTTCCAGGCGGCTGTCCGTCTCGGTATCACGGCTGTCGATCAGGAAGCGATAGGCCGCTAACAGACCCGCCGGACCGATAAACTTATCCGGATTCCACCAGAAGGATGGGCAAGACGTTGAGCAGCAGGCGCACAGAATGCATTCATACAGCCCATCGAGTTTTTCCCGCTGCTCTGGCATCTGTAAATGCTCACGAGCCGGAGGATTTTGCCCATTATTCAATAAGTAAGGCTTAATCTTCTCATATTGTGCATAGAATTGCCCCATGTCTACTACCAAATCGCGGATCACCGGCAAACCAGGCAGCGGACGGATAACAATTTTCTTACCGGGCTGAACCAGCGCTGATACCGGCGTGATGCAGGCCAGACCGTTCTTCCCGTTCATGTTCAGACCATCTGAACCACACACGCCTTCACGGCAGGAGCGGCGGAAAGAGAGACTGGGGTCTTTCTCTTTGAGCTGCATCAACGCATCCAGCAGCATCATGTCACGCCCTTCTTCGCCTTCCAGGGTGTAATCCTGCATGCGCGGAGCGTCATCAACATCCGGGTTATAGCGATAAATTGAAAACTCGAGTTTCATTGTCCTGTCTCCGCATTAGTATGTACGAATCTTCGGCGGGAATGCCGGGCGCAGTTTCGGTTCCATGTTGACTTCACGTCGGGTCATGGATTCCGTCTCTGGCAGATACAGGGAATGGCACAGCCAGTTTTCATCATCACGCTCCGGGAAGTCGAAGCGGCTATGCGCACCACGGCTCTCGGTACGGAAGTTGGCGGATACTGCGGTGGCATAGGCAGTTTCCATCAGGTTATCCAGCTCCAGACACTCTACGCGCTGGGTGTTGAATTCGCTGGAGGTGTCGTCCAGACGGGCATTTTTCAACCGCTCGCGGATGGCTTTCAGCTCTTCCAGACCTTTTGCCATCGCATCGCCTTCACGGAAGACCGAGAAGTTATGCTGCATACATTCCTGCAGCGCTTTGCGAATCACTACCGGATCTTCACCATCACGGTTATTGTTCCAGCGGTTCAGACGCGCCAGGGACGCGTCGATTTCGTCTTCTGTGGCATCGCGTAGTTCACCCTGCTCGGCGATAGATTCCTGCAGATGCAGACCGGCCGCACGACCGAAGACCACCAGATCCAGCAGCGAGTTACCACCCAGACGGTTAGCGCCGTGTACCGATACGCAGGCGATTTCACCCACCGCAAACAGCCCCGGAACCACCACGTCTTCACCCTGCTCGTTCACCGTCAATGCCTGACCGGTCACTTTGGTCGGAATACCGCCCATCATGTAGTGACAGGTTGGGATAACCGGAATCGGCTCTTTCACCGGGTCAACGTGTGCAAACGTACGGGACAATTCCAGAATGCCCGGTAGACGGGATTCGAGGACGTCTTTACCCAGATGGTCCAGTTTCAGTTTAGCGTGCGGACCCCAAGGACCATCGCAGCCGCGACCTTCACGGATTTCGATCATGATGGAACGCGCCACCACGTCACGGCCCGCCAGGTCTTTCGCATTCGGCGCATAACGCTCCATAAAGCGCTCACCGTGTTTATTCAGCAGGTAACCGCCCTCACCGCGGCAGCCTTCTGTTACCAGAACGCCCGCACCGGCAATCCCGGTTGGGTGGAACTGCCACATTTCCATATCCTGAACCGGAACACCGGCACGGATGGCCATCCCCACGCCGTCGCCGGTATTGATATGCGCGTTAGTGGTGGACTGATAAATGCGGCCTGCGCCGCCGGTGGCCAGCACGGTTGCACGGGCTTTGAAGTAAACCACTTCACCGGTTTCGATGCACAGTGCGGTACAACCGACCACTGCACCATCGGCGTTTTTGACCAGATCCAGCGCATACCACTCGGAGAAAATGGTGGTGTGGTTTTTCAGGTTCTGTTGATACAGCGTATGCAGCAGTGCGTGACCGGTACGGTCAGCTGCCGCTGCGGTGCGTGCCGCCTGCTCACCGCCGAAGTTTTTCGACTGGCCGCCAAACGGACGCTGATAGATACGACCGTCGTCGAGACGGGAGAACGGCAGCCCCATATGTTCCAGTTCCAGAATCGCTTCCGGACCGGTTTTACACATATATTCGATAGCGTCCTGGTCACCAATGTAGTCCGACCCTTTCACGGTGTCGTACATGTGCCATTCCCAGTTATCTTCATGGGTATTACCGAGCGCGACGGTGATGCCACCCTGCGCAGATACGGTATGGGAACGGGTTGGGAACACTTTGGACAGCAGCGCACAAGTCTGGCCGCTCTGGGAAATTTGCAGCGCCGCACGCATACCTGCGCCGCCTGCACCAATGACTACAGCATCAAATTCTCTGACTGGCAGTTTCATTACACACCCCACACCACAACAAATCCATAAATCACGTAAACCACCAGTGCAACGACGATAGCCAGTTGCAGCGACAACCGAATTGCCAGCGGTTTAACGTAGTCGGTCAACACCTGCCACATGCCGATCCAGGCATGAATCAAGATGGAGAAGAGTGCCAGCAGGGTGAAAACTTTGGTGAAAGCCGATGAGAAGAAACCGGTCCAGACTTCCCAGGTCAGTTCGCCGCTTGTGGCGAAGAAACCCACCATATAGATGATGTATAACGTCAGAACGATAGCGGTAGCACGGACCAGGATGAAGTCATGTACGCCATTGCGTCCTAGTGCGGAGGCGTTGCTTACCATACGAGGACTCCTGCGAGAAGTGAAAGCACGACAGTGATAACAAAAGAGATTTTGGCTGAGCGTTTACCCGCTTCGAATGTTTCTTCCAGATAGCCAAAATCCATCATCATGTGACGAACACCGACCACGACGTGATACGCCAGCGCGGTAAGGATGCCCCACATAATAAATTTAACAAAAAAGCTACCCATGATGGCGGATGCCTGCTGGAAACCTTCAGGGGAAGAGAGGCTGGTGCCCAGTAACCACAACAGGATCCCGACCGCCACAAAGGTGATCACTCCGGAAACGCGATGGAGAATGGACGCTATCGCCGTGATTGGGAACCGGATCGTTTGCAGATCCAGATTGACAGGTCTTTGTTTTTTCACATTTCTTATCATGAATAACGCCCACATGCTGTTCTTATTATTCCCTTTGGACTTTGGGTACAGAGAGTGAATCACCTGTAGCCTGAAAGACGACGGGATTTCCTTCCTCCGGTCTGCGTGCGGGTCAGACAGCGTCCTTTCTATAACTGCGCGTCATGTAAAACACTGCTTCCAGTTGCTAAAACGACACGTTACAACGCTGGGTGGCTCGGGATTGCAGGGGTTTCCGGAGACCTGGCGGCAGTATAGGACGTTCACAAAATCATTACAATTAACCTACATATAGTTTGTCGGGTTTTATCCCGAACAGTGACATAGGTCACGATAACAACATTTATTTAATTTTTAATCATCTGATTTGACAATCATTAAACAAAGTTGTTACAAACAACACCAGAAAAGGCATATAATGCGTAAAAGTTATGGGGTCACTCTTTAACCTGCAAATAAGTTATGTAACAGTAGGAAGATATTGACCGATCCCTTCAGTACAGTTAATAGTGATAGACAGGTTGAATAATTCGGATTGCTAAGTTGTTGATTTGTTGCTAATTCACCATGAGTTAACTGATTTACCTGCAAGCGCCCATTGCTCTGTACCCTGGTTTTCTCCTCTATCCAGAGCGGCGAGCCGAATAACAAACTGGTAACGGTTGATTGATGTATCGATGGCAAATCTCACCTGAGTAGTCTTAAGCAATAAGGCGCTAAGGAGACCGTAAATGGCTGACACAAAAGCAAAAATCACCCTAAATGGTGATACGGCTATTGAACTGGATGTGCTGAAGGGCACGCTAGGTCAAGATGTTATTGATATTCGTAGCCTGGGTTCGAAGGGGATGTTTACTTTTGACCCTGGTTTCACCTCTACTGCATCCTGCGAATCCAAAATTACGTTCATCGACGGCGATGAAGGCATTTTGTTGCATCGCGGCTTCCCTATCGATCAGTTAGCCACCGAGTCTAACTATCTGGAAGTATGCTACATCCTGCTGAACGGCGAAAAACCGACGCAAGCAGAGTACGACGCGTTCAGAACCACCGTGACTCGCCATACCATGATCCATGAGCAAATCACCCGTCTGTTCCACGCTTTCCGTCGCGATTCACATCCAATGGCGGTCATGTGCGGGATCACTGGTGCGCTCGCCGCGTTCTATCACGACTCTCTGGATGTTAACAATCCGCGCCACCGCGAAATCGCCGCATTCCGCCTGCTGTCCAAAATGCCGACAATGGCGGCGATGTGTTACAAATATTCTATCGGCCAGCCGTTTGTTTATCCGCGTAACGACCTCTCCTACGCCGGTAACTTCCTGAACATGATGTTCTCCACGCCGTGTGAAACCTATGAAGTGAACCCGGTACTGGAACGCGCAATGGACCGTATCCTGATCCTGCATGCCGACCATGAACAGAACGCCTCCACCTCAACGGTACGTACTGCTGGCTCGTCTGGCGCGAACCCGTTTGCCTGTATTGCTGCGGGTATTGCATCCCTGTGGGGACCGGCGCACGGCGGCGCGAACGAAGCGGCGCTGAAGATGCTGGAAGAAATCAGCTCGGTTAAACACATTCCGGAATTCGTTCGTCGTGCGAAAGACAAGAATGACTCTTTCCGCCTGATGGGCTTCGGTCACCGTGTTTACAAAAACTACGATCCGCGTGCCACCGTGATGCGTGAGACCTGCCACGAAGTGCTGAAAGAGCTGGGTACCAAAGATGACCTGCTGGAAGTGGCGATGGAGCTGGAACACATCGCGCTGAACGACCCGTATTTCATTGAGAAGAAACTTTACCCGAACGTCGACTTCTACTCCGGTATCATCCTGAAAGCGATGGGTATCCCGTCTTCCATGTTCACCGTGATCTTCGCCATGGCGCGTACCGTCGGCTGGATTGCGCACTGGAGCGACATGCATACCGATGGCAGGAAAATCGCGCGTCCACGACAGCTGTACACCGGC
>NZ_JBFWLF010000286.1:0-5858 GCF_050252275.1 Citrobacter sp.
GTCACACCTTACCGTTATGGTAACGATGTGTTTATTGATATCAAGCAGGTTATCCCCACGCCGGAAGCGGAATCTTACATGATCGGTATGGCGCAGAAAGAGGCGGAGGAGCAGTCCACGACTGGAGAATCCAAAGCTCGCCACCATTTACGTAAGGCGTTCTGGACCCAGGCTCTGGAGAAATTCCGCGTTAGCTCATGTTCACTCTACAATAATATCAGCCCGTCAACCGACCACTGGTTAAGCGCAGGTTCTGGCATCAGTGGCGTTTCGTACAATCTTATCTTCAGCAAAAAAGAAATTAGGGTTGAGCTTTGGATTGCCAAACCGTCAGCACAAACCAATACATTCGCGTTTGACTGGCTTCATGAACGCAAATCCGCAATCGAAAATCGCTTTGGGCATGAAATTGTTTGGCAGGCCTTACCGGATAAGAAATCCTGCCGTATTACTTACAGAAAACCCATCAATGGCATCGCAGATCAGGAAAAGTGGCCGGAGATGGTTGACTGGTTGGTAGAACATATGACGGCATTTGAAAAAGCCTTTTCAACATGTCTACCGGAACTTAATCAGTTGATTAAGCGAACCTTTAACGGGCATGATGAAGCTGAAATTATCACTGAAGAAGCCGAACACGTTTAACACAGGACGTTACCGATGCTAACCGAAGACGACTTAGAACAGCTTTGCCTGGGGTGGTTTGCCGAACAAGGTTGGGAAATTCATCACGGGCCGGATATTGCCCCTGATGGCAGTAACCCGCAACGCGCCAGCTATCATGATGTATTCCTGACGCCCGTGTTGAACACCTGCCTGCAAAAAATCAACCCGCATCTGCCCGCAGACGTCTTCGAACAGGTTATATCCCGTATTACTCGTGCTGAAAGCCCGGATCTGATTGCCAGTAACAAAACCTTCCATCACTGGCTGCTGGAAGGTGTACCGGTTCAGTACCGCCGCGACGAAGAACTTATCCACGATCACGCTCTGCTGGTGGATTTTAACCAGCCGCAAAACAACCGTTTTATGGTGGTGAATCAAATGACCATCAGCGGAACGAAACAGCCTCGTCGCCCGGATATCATCTGCTTTATTAACGGACTGCCGCTGGCGGTGGTGGAACTGAAAAGCCCCATCGACGACAAAGTGGATATCTGGGATGCCTACCACCAGTTACAGACCTATAAAGATGAAATCCGCGATCTGTTTATCAGCAATGAAGCGCTGATTGTCAGCGATGGCTATCTGGCACGTGTGGGGTCCCTGACGGCTACGGAAGAACGTTTTATGCCGTGGAAGACCATCAGCAATGAAAATGATAAGCCTTTGCTGGAATGGCAACTGGAAACTATGGTACGGGGATTCTTTAACCGGGAACTGCTGCTCGACTATATCCGTTACTTCATCCTATTCGAGAACAATGACGAAACGCTGATTAAAAAAATAGCCGGTTATCACCAGTTTCACGCGGTACGCGAGGCCGTGCAGGCAACGATCGTCGCTTCGACCGGTAAGCAACTGGCCCTGCACAGTAACATTCAGCCAGGCAGTAAGAAAGCAGGTGTCGTCTGGCATACGCAGGGTTCCGGTAAAAGCATCTCCATGTGTTGTTATGTCGGCAAACTGCTACAACAGCCGGAGATGGGCAACCCAACGATTGTGGTCGTCACCGATCGTAACGATCTGGACGGCCAGCTTTACGCCACATTCTGTCAAGCGCAGGAACTTCTCAAACAGATGCCGGTGCAGGCAGATGATCGCGAAGCACTGCGTGAATTGCTTGCAACCCGCGATGCAGGCGGCATTATCTTTACCACCGTGCAGAAGTTCTCCCCGGAGGAAGGGGAAAATGCCCATCCAGTTCTCAATGGGCGCAGCAATATCGTTGTTATTTCCGATGAAGCGCACCGCAGCCAGTACGGCATGAAAGCCAATCTGGACCGGGAAACTGGCGTCTATAAATACGGTTACGCTAAACATATGCGCGACGCGCTGCCCAACGCCTCGTTTCTCGGGTTTACCGGGACACCGGTTTCAGCGGAGGATCGCGATACCCGCGCTGTATTTGGCGATTATGTCTCGATTTATGATATTCAGGACGCGGTGGATGATGGCGCAACGGTGCCTATTCACTACGAATCCCGGCTAGCGAAACTCGATCTCAATCATGGAGAACTGGCGGCGCTCTCTGACCAGGTAGATGAACTGATTGAAGATGATGAACTGGACCTGCGTGAAAAAACCAAAGGTGAATGGAGCCGTCTGGAGAAACTGGTTGGTGCTAAACCTCGTCTCCAGCAGGTTGCCGCCGATCTGATATCTCACTTTGAGAAGCGCAATACCGTAATGGACGGCAAGGCGATGATTGTCGCGATGAGCCGTGAAATCTGCGTCCATCTTTACGATGAAATTATCGCGCTACGCCCGGAATGGCACGATGACGATCCTGAAAAAGGACAAATCAAAATCGTGATGACCGGTACAGCGTCCGATAAGGCAATGCTTCAACCGCATATCTACAACAAGCGAACTAAAAAACGACTAGAGTCACGCTTCAAGAATGTGAACGATCCGCTGAAGCTGGTGATTGTGCGCGATATGTGGCTGACCGGCTTCGACGCCCCCTGCTGTCACACTATGTATATCGACAAGCCAATGCGCGGACATAACCTGATGCAGGCCATTGCCCGCGTCAACCGGGTATTCAAAGATAAACCCGGCGGGCTGGTGGTGGATTACATCGGAATCGCCAATGAACTGAAACTGGCGCTGAAAACCTATACCGATGCAAACGGTAAAGGCGATGCGACCATTAATGCCGAAGAAGCGCTGGCAATCATGCTGGAAAAGCTGGACATCATCCACGGTATGTTTGCCAAAACAGCAACGTCAGCGGGTTTTGACTACACCGGCTTTGAAGCTCACGCACAAAAGCTGTTGGTGCCTGTTGCAAACTACGTGCTCGGCCTTGAAGACGGTAAGAAACGTTTTCTTGATAACGTATTGGCAATTACTAAAGCCTGGTCGCTTTGCTGTACGCTGGATGCGGCACAGCCTTATAAACTAGAGATTGCTTTCTTGTCTGCGGTGAAGGCCGCTATCAGCAAATTTACCAGTGTGGACAAAAAAATAAGCCAGGCCGAGAAGAACTCTGCGCTGAAACAGATTCTGGATAATGCCGTAATTGCTAATGGCGTGGATGATATTTTCACTCTGGCAGGGTTGGATAAACCTAATATTGGCTTACTTTCTGATGAGTTTTTGCAGGAAGTCCACGATATGCCATATCGCAACCTGGCGGTAGAGTTGCTGGAAAAACTGATTAATGATGGTATCCAGTCCCGAACTAAAAATAACGTAGTGCAGGAGAAGAAGTATTCTGAACGTCTTCAGGCTGTGTTGATTAAATACAACAACCGAGCTATTGAGACGGCGCAGGTGATTGAAGAGCTGATCCAGATGGCGAAGGATTTTCAGTCCGCAATGGCGCGTGATGATGCACTTGGCCTGAATCCTGACGAGATCGCCTTCTACGACGCACTGGCTGAGAACGAAAGCGCCGTCCGAGAGTTAGGGGATGAGGTACTTAAGAAGCTGGCGATAGAAGTGACACTAAAGCTTCGGCAATCTACAACCGTAGACTGGCAGGTACGGGAAAGCGTTCGTGCAAGGTTGCGTATCCTGGTTCGACAGACTCTGCGTCGGTATAAATATCCGCCGGATAAAACAGCGGGTGCGGTGGAGTTAATATTAAAACAAGCGGAAGTTATTTCGAATCACTGGACGATGTAACAAGTGAAAGTTTCTGTTAGGAGCAGGTTATAAGGAAATAGTAGTATGGCCAAAATGATTCCGGCATTCGGACCCATTGATAATGATAGTTATGGAGAAAAAACGGTCTATGCCCTGTTAAAAGAAGGGCTGTCAGATGATTTCACCGTAATTCATAGTCTCCCGTGGTTGAGTTCGGCGGCCCGGCATTTGGGTATGAAACTACCCCCAAGTGGAGAAATAGATTTTCTTGTTCTCCATCCTATCTATGGTGTTCTGGCTTTAGAGGTAAAAAGTGGGATATATCGCGTAGATGGTCCTATTTTTGTACATCTCAAAACTAATAATAATGTCGATGTAGTGAAGCAAACACGTAACAATGTTCATGGATTAGCCCGTTGGTTAGGAGGAGCAACAACGTTACGATTGCGTATTGGTTATGGCTTTATTTTTCCTGATAGCTATTTCGATAATAACGTTATAAATACAGCAATGGTTGATGCGTCTGTAAGACCATTTAGAAAAATATTCGTTGATAAAAATCAACTCCCGGAAATTGCAAAGTACACCATTGAGATAATGCACTATTGGAAATCTGCATTAGGAAATAATGATTTAGGAAGTGAACGGCTTCAATTAATAATAAAATCTATATGCCCGCAATTTGATGGCACGCCTGACTGGGGAACCCGAATTATTTATGATAATCAACTCTGGTTAAGACTCACACATGAACAAATTAAAGTCATTGAACTGCTGTCAGAATATCAACGATTTGTTGTGACTGGATGGCCAGGAACAGGAAAGACTTTGATTGGAATTGAATTCGCCAGGAGGTTGGTTAAAGAACAAAAAAAAGTTTTATTTATTACTTTCAATAACCGTCTTTCTGAATACATTCGACAACAAACTCCAGTTTCATTATGCGATGTTTTTACCTGGCACAAACTATGTCATCAGGCTCGTAATAGATTAGCCCTGCCTCCCGAGTCTCCAACAGGCTGGTTTGAATCAGGATGCTGCGAGGATTTACTTAGTGCATTAAAGAAAAACAAGATAAAGGATTATGATGCTTTAATTATTGACGAAGCACAGGCGTTACATTATTCGTGGTTGGAAACCTTATATTTTTGGTTTGAAAATAAAAGAATTATTGCATTTTGTGATGAAACCCAAACGTTCTCTTTTGAAAAAGGGACGAATCACATTGATCTTCAACGGATAATTAATTCCCAATTTTCCTTTAGTTTGACTATTGTTTTAAGATGTCCCAAAGCCGTTACTGATTATTTAATGGCTATCAGGCCTTCATCATATCAAATTACGTCCCCCAGAAATAACGAACCAGATACGCTAAAAGAATTAGTTGTTAACGATCCACTTTCCACATTGCTTAATGAAATCTTAAGACTGAAAGAAAGTTCTGTGCCATCTGATGAGATAACCGTCCTTGTCCCTACAGATTTAGTGAAAAACTTCCTCCAGAAAGACATGAAGACTTTTGATATAAATATTGAAACTGTATCTCGTTTTCGTGGTATGGAATCACCTGTTGTTATTACACTGGATTCCGAAAACATGGAGGATGCTCAATTATTTTGTGCTTATTCAAGAGCAACAACGGCTTTCATTGCAATTTATGATTCGGAGAAATTAGCATGGAGAGAAAACAATAGCTTTCTGCATAAACTGATTAATAGAGAGGAAATCCAGAGAGCAATTAATGAAGCAAAACATAACTCATCCTCCAAAGTTCTTATGGCTAATTTCTTCAGCGAAGGGGATCTGAAGCTCAACACTGTAAAATTAGCATGGTCAAAAAACCTTTCTTCTTGGCTTATTGAATTTGATGAAGAAAATTCTCCAGAGGAAATGTGGGTTGATTATTTATATTCCCACCACGCTTACCCAATTATATATTGGTTCAGCAATTCACGGAGAGTTGTTTATTACATTGCAAATCAACAATTCGAATTAAACACATTAGGCATAGGAACACAATTATCAATAAAAATTTGTGCTATATGTGAAAAGATGATACCTTTTGATTCTGAGAACAATTGTATGCTTTGCAATAAGAAAAC
>NZ_JBFWLF010000287.1:0-5828 GCF_050252275.1 Citrobacter sp.
CTGGCAAATGGGTGTTCTACGGTCTGGCAGCCATCCTGACCGTCGTCACGGCGATTGGCATTCTGTCCGTCTAACGTCATCCGCCCTCTTGTCTGCTGATAAGAGGGCGTTTTTATCATTCCCGCCATTATTTCCCCCGCCAGGTTCTACACTTAGGAAAAAACACCCTAAGGATAAAACTATGCGCCTGCTCCCCATCGTTGCCGCTGTAACCGCTGCGTTTCTGGTGGTCTCCTGTAGTACCCCAACCCCGCCACAGGGCGTTACCGTGGTGAATAACTTCGATGCCAAACGCTATCTCGGAACCTGGTACGAAATTGCCCGCTTTGATCATCGCTTTGAACGCGGACTGGAGAAGGTCACGGCGACTTATAGCCAGCGCGATGACGGTGGCCTTACTGTCATCAATAAAGGCTGGAATCCGGACAGGAACAGATGGCAGCAAAGTGAAGGAAAAGCCTATTTTACCGGTGACCCAAGCCGCGCAGCGCTGAAGGTTTCGTTCTTTGGGCCTTTCTACGGCGGGTATAACGTTATCGCGCTCGACAGAGAGTACCGACACGCGCTGGTCTGCGGCCCGGATCGCGACTACTTGTGGATACTCGCCCGCACGCCAACCATTTCTGACGAAATGAAGCAGCAGATGCTGGCCGTCGCGACCCGGGAAGGGTTTGATGTCAATAAACTTATCTGGGTGAAGCAGCCCGGCGATTAGTGGGTGCTTAATTTCAGACCAATAATACCGACAACGATTAACGCCAGACTTGCCAGACGCATGGGATTGGCCGATTCGCCCAGCAGCAGAATACCGGTGATGGCGGCACCGACGGCGCCAATCCCTGTCCACACGGCATACGCGGTACCCACGGGTAGCGTTTTCATCGCCCACGCAAGGAGCGCCATACTGACGATCATCGCGGCAATGGTGATGATACTCGGTGTCAGGCGACTAAAACCGTGGGTATATTTCAGCCCCACCGCCCAAACGACTTCAAGCAGACCGGCGATTAATAAGATTATCCAGGACATATCAGGCTCCAGAGAAATGGGGCCGTCCCCGATGAAAGAAGCGTTCGCAGGTCGTCCTGCAAAGCTGAAGGTGGAAAAAACATTCTTGCCCGAGCGGCGGTGAATTTCAACATTTTTATCTTTCCGCACCTAAAAGCTTGAATTAGGCGCATTTCGCTGCGTATTTTGCGCATTCAGCACTCATCCGACTTCTCTATGATGGGACGCTTTCTGAAGTCAGGAAGCCATTTGCCTTACTTCTGAATGCGAAAACGCTATGTTGAAAATATTAGTGATTGACCGTTGCCACTTCACCCGCACAGGGATCGAGGCATGGCTTAATCATTCCGAACTCTTTAATACGTCGTTTCTGGTCTCTGGGCTCAATAATCTCTTACTGGTTAAAGAGCACATCCAGCAGTGGAAACCTCACCTGGTTATTGCGGACTTATACGGTTTTCTCAACGACACCCTGTCGGCCGAGTCCATTGCCCCATTTTTACTCGCCTGCGGCAGCAGTCCGTTGATATTACTGGAGTCAGGAGGCGTGATGGTAGAGACGCAGCGCTATCCTGTCTGTGCGTCATTAACCAAGCAGGTCTCTTTGGCGATACTGGCTGAAAATATCCACAACGCCCTGCTGAGCGGCTCGGTATCGGAAGCGCCCGGCAATGCCTCGACGCTGCTTACACCACAAGAAGAGAAAGTACTGACGATGTGGATGGAGGGGGCGAGTAACAACGCTATTGCCTGTGCGCTCAGTATTCATGGCAAAACGGTGTACACCTACAAACGCAATATCCGCATGAAGTTACACATGGATAATCGCTTTTCGCCGTTTCTTGCGCCAGCCGAACTGAAAAATTAACGGCACGACAACACTGCCGTACCGTTTTCACCGTTACTGCTGAGCTTTGGTTGCTGCGCCTGAAATAGCGTTGCCGCCGTCGGAGATGTCTTCGCCCACACCACGTGTGGTGTTACACGCAGTCAACACGGAGGAAAGTACTAACACAGAAAAGATCGCTGCAATTGTCTTTTTAACCATAACGTCTTCCTTTTCTAGCCAATGTTATTTGTGTAGTGCCACTTAATCATAGACAAGATCCCGAACAATGCCGGGAGATAGACGCTTTTTAGGACGATGAGAAGAAAATTAACTGGCCGCGTGGGAAATAGAATTGCCGAGGTGCTTAATATCCTCACCAAAGCCGCGCGCGGTATTGCAGCCCGCCAGCAACGAGGTGGTGAGAAGAATCAGTGTTACAAGACCGAGAAGACGTTTCATCATTCCTGCCCTGGATAAACAATGGCGCAGCAAAGTTGCTGCACCATAATGAGCTAAACGCGCAGATTATTTAACGCGGGAAACGTATTCGCCTGAACGCGTATCCACTTTAATCACTTCGCCAATCTGAACGAACAGAGGCACTTTAACTACGGCGCCAGTAGACAGCGTTGCTGGCTTACCACCTGTACCAGCGGTATCGCCTTTCAGACCCGGATCGGTATCAACGATTTCCAGTTCAACAAAGTTCGGCGGCGTCACGGAGATAGGCTGACCGTTCCACAGGGTCACGATGCACTCAGCCTGATCCAGCAACCATTTTCCGCTATCGCCAATCGCTTTAGCATCTGCGGAAAGCTGCTCGAAGGTTTCGTTGTTCATGAAGTGCCAGAACTCGCCGTCGTTGTACAGGTAAGTCAGGTTCATATCTACAACGTCAGCGCCTTCAGCAGAGTCAGTCGACTTGAAGGTTTTCTCAACGCGAGTACCGGTCAGCAGGCGACGCAGTTTCACGCGAGCAAAAGCCTGACCTTTACCTGGTTTAACGAATTCGCTGGCTTCAACCGCATAAGGTTCGCCGTCCAACATGATTTTAAGACCAGCACGAAAATCGTTGCTATAGTACGTTGCCATAAGGCCCTCTGAAAATTGTTAACTGGTAGCTAAGCCACAAAATGGCGCATATTGTAACCCTAAATACCCCATCCAGAGAAGATTGGTTATCGCAACTTGCCGATGTTGTGACCAATCCCGATGAACTCCTGCGTCTTTTGAATATAGACGCAGATGAAAAACTGTTGGCTGGACGCGACGCCAAACGGCTGTTCGCCCTGCGCGTGCCGCGTGCATTTATCGCACGTATGGAAAAAGGTAATCCTGACGATCCGCTTTTACGTCAGGTACTTACCTCCGAAGATGAGTTTATTACCGCGCCGGGTTTCTCCACCGATCCGCTGGAAGAACAGCATAGCGTCGTACCGGGACTGCTGCATAAATACCGTAACCGGGCGCTGCTGCTGGTGAAAGGCGGCTGTGCGGTAAATTGTCGCTATTGCTTCCGTCGCCACTTTCCGTACGCCGAAAATCAGGGAAATAAGCGAAACTGGCAGACGGCGCTGGACTACATTAGCGCGCATACCGAGCTGGATGAGATCATTTTCTCCGGCGGCGATCCGCTGATGGCCAAAGATCATGAGCTGGACTGGCTGCTCACACAACTGGAAGCCATTCCCCATATCAAACGTCTGCGTATTCACAGTCGCCTGCCCATCGTCATCCCTGCGAGGATTACGGAGGGGCTGGTTGCCCGCTTCACCCGTTCTTCGCTGCAGATCCTGCTGGTGAATCACATTAACCACGCTAACGAGGTGGATGACGCGTTTCGACAAGCAATGGCGAAACTACGCATCGCAGGCGTTACGCTGCTCAATCAGAGCGTCCTGCTGCGTGGCGTCAATGATAACGCGCAGACGCTGGCGAACCTCAGTAATGCGCTGTTTGATGCGGGCGTCATGCCCTATTACCTGCACGTGCTGGATAAAGTGCAGGGGGCGACGCATTTCATGGTGACGGATGATGACGCGCGCCAGATTGTGCGTGAACTGCTCACCCTGGTCTCGGGTTATATGGTACCCAAACTGGCGCGGGAAATTGGCGGCGAACCGAGTAAAACACCACTGGATTTACAACTGCGTCAACAATAACCTCGCAATCAGGTGTCCGTATCCGGACACCTGTCGCCAAAACCCCGGATTCCCCCATTCTGTATGCTATTTTAGCGACACCTTGCGAACTATATATTTAAAAATCATATGTATAAGTCGCAACTAATCGCTGAATTTATTATTGGTGAGGGAGAACCGTTATGGCTATCAGTATCAAAGGAGTGAATACGGGTGTTATTCGTAAAGCGAACGAATTCATCGCGCTGGCGCTGAAAATTAAAGAGCTAAGGAACAAGGAATCGCTGTTTTTTCTACCTGCGCTGGAATTACGCGATCTGCTGATTGCCGTGGAAAGTCGTCTGTACCAGAAACAGCAACTGAACGCTGCCGAACGTCAGCACTACGAAAAAACGCGCGATGCTATCAGCAAGAAAATGCAGGAAAACATTCCCGCGATGGTGGAAAACGAACTTCGACATGCGGGTATTCATCGTCGTGTCACCGCCGTCGCCTTAACTGACGCGAGTGGTGACAACATCACACTGACCTTCACGCTTCACGATGGCACAACCTGCGACCTGCGGGTGAACGAATTGCAGATTGATACTTTGGTGTATGCCATTATTCGGGCGATAGAGAACGCGGGTATGCGGGAACTGGCACTGAGGATCTCCTCGTTGCTGGATTTTTTGCCGCTGTACGATGCGGACTGTCTGGACCATGAGCGACTGGAATACGACGCCTACACGCAGTCAGAGTGGAAACACGCGCTTTTCACGCATTATCTTGCGGTACTTTATCGTTTTACGGATGAAACAGGAAAGGAACGGTTCTGCGGCGCTGTCGTGAAAACCCGCGTTCCATCGGGTAGTAAAGAGGCGGAAGCCATTTCCCGTCGTGTACTCGACTTTAGCCCGAGGCTGAAAAAGCTGGCAGGTAAACCGTGTCAGGTCTCTGTCAGAACGCTGACGGCCAATAAAGCGCATACGCTGACCCAGGAGCAATGCCTGCGCGCGCTACATCATTTACGGGTTCAGTCCGTTAACGCCGCAACACAGCACGCCTGATGGCGCTACGCTTATCAGGCCTACGACATAACTTCGAGTCATTACACAAAATCATTCAATCAGAATCGCGGCGGCAAGCGAAGAAATCCCCAGGAGCATAGATAACTATGTGACTGGGGTTTCACAGCGCAGCCAACAAAGAGGCTGGTTGAAGGATGAAGTGTAATCAATTAGGGCACTTATAAACCTGGCCAATCATCTCACTGGCGGTCGGGACAAAGCTGGATAACATGCCCTGGCTCGGGCTGCTGACGCCATAAATCACGTTGCCGCCCATCGCTGCTGCCTGGTTGCGCAGGTCATTTGCCGCACCACGCATAGAACCGCCTTCTTCACCGTGCTGACCTGAAAGCCAGTTGCTTTGCTTCCCGGTGGCCGTGCCAATCAACTGACATTCAGCGCCTGGCTTCTCTTCCACAAAGCGAACGCTTTGCCCTGCGGAACTCAGTTCGTTGCTGGAGCTACAACCCGCCATCAGTAGCGCGGCACCGACGATCCCTGCTAAATATTTCACGTGCATGTTATTCCCCATAATCAATGAGCTGGACGTTTTGTCCGTCACTGAATCTTATACTAAAAAGATGACCAAAAGAAAAACCCCCGAACATTTCTGCCCGAGGGTTTCTCATTTCTGGGAGATAAACACCCTGCAGCCTGAAGGATGCAGGGTGTAGGCGATTACATCATGCCGCCCATACCACCCATGCCGCCCATACCACCAGCAGCACCTAAGTCAGGCGCGTCGCCTTTCGGCAGGTCGGTTACCATGCACTCGGTGGTAATCATCAGGCCAGCCACAGA
>NZ_JBFWLF010000288.1:0-5773 GCF_050252275.1 Citrobacter sp.
CAGATCGAAAAGCAATTCGGTAAAGGCTCCATCATGCGCCTGGGTGAAGACCGTTCTATGGATGTGGAAACGATCTCCACAGGTTCGCTTTCACTGGATATCGCGCTGGGCGCAGGCGGCCTGCCGATGGGCCGTATCGTCGAAATCTACGGGCCGGAATCATCCGGTAAAACCACACTGACGCTGCAGGTGATTGCCGCGGCGCAGCGCGAAGGTAAAACCTGTGCGTTTATCGATGCAGAACACGCGCTGGACCCGATCTATGCACGTAAGCTGGGCGTTGATATCGACAATCTGCTCTGTTCTCAGCCGGACACCGGTGAACAGGCGCTGGAAATCTGTGATGCGCTGGCGCGTTCTGGCGCTGTCGACGTTATCGTTGTCGACTCCGTAGCGGCACTGACGCCGAAAGCGGAAATCGAAGGCGAAATCGGTGACTCTCACATGGGCCTCGCGGCGCGTATGATGAGCCAGGCGATGCGTAAACTGGCCGGTAACCTGAAGCAGTCCAACACGCTGCTGATCTTCATCAACCAGATCCGTATGAAAATTGGTGTGATGTTCGGTAACCCGGAAACCACGACCGGTGGTAACGCACTGAAATTCTACGCTTCTGTTCGTCTGGATATCCGTCGTATTGGCGCGGTGAAAGAGGGCGATAACGTGGTGGGCAGCGAAACCCGCGTGAAGGTGGTGAAAAACAAAATTGCGGCACCGTTTAAACAGGCTGAATTCCAGATCCTTTACGGTGAAGGCATCAACTTCTATGGCGAACTGGTTGACCTGGGCGTGAAAGAGAAGCTGATCGAGAAAGCGGGCGCCTGGTACAGCTACAACGGCGAGAAAATTGGTCAGGGTAAAGCGAATGCAACCACCTGGCTGAAAGACAACCCGGCGACTGCGAAGGAAATTGAGAAGAAAGTTCGCGAAATGCTGCTCAATAACCAGGATGCCAAACCTGACTTCGCTGTTGATGACGGTGAAGGCGTTGCGGAAACCAACGAAGATTTTTAATCGTCAGGTGTCGTCCGTCCGGATAACGCAACACTGCCATCCGGCAAAAAGTTGAATTACACTCAAGGGCTGCATTGATGCAGCCCTTTTTGCATTTCTGATTTCGAAGGTTGTTATGAGTGAACCCACACCGCGCCGACCCGCGTATTCCCGGCTGTTAGATCGCGCAGTACGTATCCTCGCGGTTCGTGACCACAGCGAACAAGAGTTGCGACGTAAACTTGCCGCCCCGGTGATGGGGAAAAATGGACCGGAAGAGATTGATGCGACGGCGGAAGATTATGAACGAGTGATTGCCTGGTGTTACGAGCATCAGTATCTCGATGACGACCGGTTTATCGCCCGCTTTATCGCCAGCCGCAGCCGTAAAGGCTATGGTCCGGCGCGCATTCGCCAGGAGTTGAATCAAAAGGGCATTGCCCGTGAATCGACGGAAAAAGCGATGCGGGAATGTGAGATTGACTGGAGCGTCCTCGCACGCGATCAGGCCTGCCGTAAGTATGGTAAACCGCTGCCTGGCGCATTTTCAGAAAAGGTTAAGATACAGCGATTTTTGCTCTATCGCGGATATCTGATGGAGGATATCCAGGAAATATGGCGAAATTTTGACGATTGAGCGCATACGGGATTTTACTTCCCCGTAAAGAAAACTTATCTTATTCCCACTTTTCAGTTGCCGGCGGCCCAGTCAATCAAGAGTTGTTGCTGGTAATGATTTTTCGTTAGCAAGATTTCAGGATAATTATGAGCAAGAGCACCGCTGAGATCCGTCAGGCGTTTCTCGACTTTTTCCATAGTAAGGGACATCAGGTAGTTGCCAGCAGCTCCCTGGTTCCAAACAATGACCCCACTTTGTTGTTTACCAACGCCGGGATGAACCAGTTCAAGGACGTTTTCCTTGGGCTCGACAAGCGTAATTATTCCCGCGCAACCACATCCCAACGCTGCGTGCGGGCAGGTGGTAAGCACAACGATCTGGAAAACGTTGGTTACACTGCACGTCACCATACCTTCTTCGAAATGCTGGGTAACTTCAGCTTCGGCGACTATTTCAAGCATGATGCAATCCAGTACGCATGGGAATTGCTGACCGGTGAAAACTGGTTTGCCCTGCCGAAAGAGCGTCTGTGGGTGACCGTCTACGAAACAGACGATGAAGCCTATGAAATCTGGGAAAAAGAAGTCGGTATTCCTCGCGAGCGTATTATCCGCATCGGTGATAACAAAGGTGCGGCTTATGCGTCCGACAACTTCTGGCAGATGGGCGACACCGGTCCGTGCGGTCCGTGCACCGAAATTTTCTACGATCATGGCGATCACATCTGGGGCGGCCCTCCGGGAAGCCCGGAAGAGGACGGCGATCGCTACATTGAGATCTGGAACATCGTCTTTATGCAGTTCAACCGTCAGGCTGACGGTACGATGGAGCCGCTGCCTAAGCCTTCCGTGGATACCGGTATGGGTCTGGAACGTATTGCGGCTGTGCTGCAACACGTCAACTCCAACTACGAAATTGACCTGTTCCGCACGCTGATTGAAGCAGTAGCGAAAGTGACCGGTGCAACCGATCTGAGCAACAAGTCACTGCGCGTGATTGCAGATCACATTCGTTCCTGTGCGTTCCTGATTGCCGACGGCGTGGTTCCGTCGAACGAAAACCGTGGCTATGTCCTGCGTCGTATCATTCGTCGTGCGGTACGTCATGGCAACATGCTGGGCGCGAAAGAGACCTTCTTCTACAAACTGGTGGGTCCACTGATTGACGTCATGGGATCGGCGGGCGAAGAACTGAAGCGTCAGCAGGCTCAGGTTGAGCAAGTTCTGAAAACCGAAGAAGAGCAGTTTGCCCGCACGCTCGAGCGTGGCCTGGCGCTGCTGGACGAAGAACTGGCGAAACTGTCCGGCGATACGCTGGACGGCGAAACAGCATTCCGTCTGTACGATACCTACGGTTTCCCGGTTGATCTGACGGCTGACGTTTGCCGTGAGCGCAACATCAAAGTGGATGAAGCCGGTTTTGAAGCCGCCATGGAAGAGCAGCGTCGTCGTGCGCGCGAAGCCAGCGGTTTCGGGGCGGACTATAACGCGATGATTCGCGTGGATAGCGCCTCTGAATTTAAAGGCTACGACCATCTGGAACTGAACGGTAAAGTGACCGCGCTGTTTGTGGATGGTAAAGCGGTTGATGCGATCAGTGTCGGTCAGGAAGCCGTTGTCGTACTGGATCAAACCCCATTCTATGCGGAATCCGGTGGTCAGGTTGGCGATAAAGGTGAACTGAAAGGCGCGAGCTTTGCGTTTGCCGTAAGCGACACGCAAAAATATGGTCAGGCAATTGGCCACCTCGGCAAGCTGTCTGCGGGCTCTCTGAAAGTGGGCGATGCGGTCCAGGCTGATGTGGATGAGGCGCGTCGTGCGCGTATTCGTCTGAATCACTCCGCAACGCACCTGATGCACGCGGCGTTGCGCCAGATTCTGGGCACGCACGTGGCACAGAAAGGGTCGCTGGTTAACGACAAAATGCTGCGCTTCGATTTCTCGCATAATGAAGCAATGAAGCCGGCGGAAATCCGGGCGGTTGAAGATCTGGTGAACGCGCAGATTCGTCGTAACCTGCCGGTTGAAACCCACGTGATGGATCTGGAAGCGGCGAAAGCAAAAGGCGCAATGGCGCTGTTCGGCGAGAAATATGACGAACGCGTTCGCGTGCTGAGCATGGGTGATTTCTCTACCGAACTGTGCGGCGGGACGCACGCCAGCCGTACCGGTGACATCGGCCTGTTCCGTATTGTCTCTGAGTCCGGAACTGCCGCCGGGGTTCGTCGCATTGAAGCGGTAACCGGTGAGGGCGCCATTGCGACTGTGCATGCAGAAAGCGATCGCTTAGCCGATATTGCACATCTGTTGAAGGGCGATAGCCAGAATCTGGGCGACAAAGTGCGTTCAGTACTGGAACGTACTCGTCAGCTTGAGAAAGAGCTTCAGCAGTTGAAAGAACATGCTGCGGCGCAGGAAAGTGCGAATCTTTCCAGCAAAGCGGTTGATATCAATGGCGTTAAGCTGTTGGTGAGTGAGCTTGCGGGTGTTGAGCCGAAAATGTTGCGCACCATGGTTGATGATCTGAAAAATCAACTGGGGTCGACAATTATCGTGCTGGCAACGGCAGCTGAAGGTAAGGTTTCTCTGATTGCTGGTGTGTCTAAGGACGTGACCGACCGTGTCAAAGCAGGGGAACTGGTAGGTATGGTCGCTCAGCAGGTGGGCGGTAAGGGTGGTGGTCGTCCGGACATGGCGCAAGCCGGTGGTACGGATGCTTCTGCTCTGCCTGCGGCGTTAGCCAGTGTGCAAGCCTGGGTCAGCGCAAAATTGTAATAACTATAAGCGTTAGCCGATGCCGCGGATAAGCATTCCGCGGCGTTTGCATCAACGTTGTCGACAACGATAAAGTCAGGTTGAAGTTGTGTATATCGGCTAAACTTAGGTTTAACAGAATGTGATGCCGTGACTGCTTACATGTAATGTGTTTGTCATCGCTTACTTTTTGGCGTTATATGATGGATAATGCCGGGATACAGAGAGACCCGACTCTTTTAATCTTTCAAGGAGCAAAGAATGCTGATTCTGACTCGTCGAGTTGGTGAGACCCTCATGATTGGAGATGAGGTCACCGTGACAGTTTTAGGGGTGAAGGGCAACCAGGTACGCATCGGCGTAAACGCCCCGAAAGAAGTATCTGTCCATCGTGAAGAGATCTACCAGCGTATCCAGGCTGAAAAATCCCAGCAGTCCAGTTACTAAGGTTTCCGCGTCTCACCTGACCGGGTGAGGCGCAACCTGACATCGTCGCAATATCCCACTCTGTTTCGTTTTTCTGTGACTCTTTTTCCGGTTTCGCCTGGCGCTACTGCATCCGTGTGTCTTTTCCATTGAGGTAGTCCGTTGCCCCAGAGTCCAATTTATCTGTTGATAAAACACTCTTTTTGCCGTTTTTGCAGACTAATTGAACGTGAAGTGTGCAAACGATAAAAGCTCAGGAAAAATTGTTTGACTTATAAGTCCCAGAAAGTAATATGTGCGCCACGCAGCGACGATGAGCAGAAACAAGTTCTTCGAAGCACTCGTAAGAGGCGTGTGGTGAGGTGGCCGAGAGGCTGAAGGCGCTCCCCTGCTAAGGGAGTATGCGGTCAAAAGCTGCATCCGGGGTTCGAATCCCCGCCTCACCGCCATTTGCATCCGTAGCTCAGCTGGATAGAGTACTCGGCTACGAACCGAGCGGTCGGAGGTTCGAATCCTCCCGGATGCACCATCTCTTACTTGATACGGCTTTAGTAGCGGTATCAAAATCTGCAGTAAAGTAAGTTTCCCGATGCATCCGTAGCTCAGCTGGATAGAGTACTCGGCTACGAACCGAGCGGTCGGAGGTTCGAATCCTCCCGGATGCACCATCTCTTACTTGATACCGCTTTTGTGCAGTATCAATATCGGCAGTAAAATAAGTTTTCCGATGCATCCGTAGCTCAGCTGGATAGAGTACTCGGCTACGAACCGAGCGGTCGGAGGTTCGAATCCTCCCGGATGCACCATCTTCTCCCGAATAACAGCGAGTTTGTTGTTTCATGGTCTGCGAGAGCATCGTAAGCACCAGGGGGATAACGTTGCGCCAGCAACAGCCCGAAGGGCGAGGCTTCGCCGAGTCATCCTCCCGGATGCACCATCTCTTACTTGATACCGCTTGTGTGCAGTATCAGTATAAGCAGTA
>NZ_JBFWLF010000289.1:0-5745 GCF_050252275.1 Citrobacter sp.
TTCTTGTGATTCAGATCACAAACATTCAACAAACAGCCAAATATAAAACGTGAATTACATCACAAATTAATGCCATTAATGGTTCAGAACGACGGTTTGTTGTTTTTTTACACAGCAGTTTTGTGATTAATGTCACATCAATTACCTCCCTACCCCCTATATTTATGTGACACAAATCACATTAAAGGTCGCTGACTGGACAGCTTAACGATTCAGTGCCAGATTTCGCAGTATCTACAGGGTCCGGCTACCTCTGCCGCTACATTAACAAAACCTCGGGCTTACAGCCTGCGCGATAGCAAACATAAGAAGGGGTGTTTTTATGTCATCCGATATTAAGATCAAGGTGCAAAGCTTTGGTCGATTCCTCAGCAATATGGTGATGCCAAATATCGGCGCGTTTATCGCGTGGGGTATTATCACTGCACTATTTATTCCGACAGGGTGGTTGCCAAACGAAACGCTGGCGAAGCTGGTTGGCCCAATGATCACCTATCTCCTGCCGCTGCTGATCGGTTATACCGGCGGTAGACTGGTGGGTGGCGAACGCGGCGGCGTGGTGGGTGCAATCACCACCATGGGCGTTATCGTCGGCGCAGACATGCCGATGTTCCTCGGTGCAATGATTGCCGGTCCTCTGGGCGGCTGGGCAATCAAACATTTCGATGGTTGGGTAGACGGTAAGATCAAATCCGGTTTTGAGATGCTGGTGAATAACTTCTCCGCTGGCATCATCGGTATGATCCTCGCCATTCTGGCATTCCTCGGCATTGGTCCAGCAGTTGAAGTTCTGTCGAAAGTGTTGGCTGCAGGCGTTAACTTCATGGTTGTCCATGACATGCTGCCGCTGGCGTCTATCTTCGTTGAACCAGCGAAAATCCTGTTCCTGAACAACGCTATCAACCACGGTATCTTCTCACCTCTGGGTATTCAGCAGTCCCATGAGTTGGGTAAATCCATCTTCTTCCTGATTGAAGCCAACCCAGGTCCGGGGATGGGTGTTCTGCTGGCGTACATGTTCTTTGGTCGCGGTAGCGCTAAACAGTCTGCAGGCGGTGCGGCAATCATCCACTTCCTGGGCGGTATCCACGAAATTTACTTCCCGTATGTACTGATGAACCCGCGTCTGATCCTCGCCGTTATCCTCGGCGGTATGACGGGCGTGTTTACGTTGACTCTCCTGAATGGCGGTCTGGTTTCTCCGGCTTCTCCGGGTTCTATCCTGGCAGTGCTGGCGATGACGCCAAAAGGCGCCTACTTCGCTAACATCGCGGCAATCTGTGCGGCGATGGCGGTCTCTTTCGTTGTCTCTGCCATTCTGCTGAAAACCAGCAAAGTGAAAGAAGACGATGACATTGAAGCGGCGACCCGTCGTATGCATGACATGAAAGCAGAATCCAAAGGCGGTACTCCGCTGTCTGCTGGCGATGTCACCAACGACCTGAGCCACGTGCGTAAAATCATCGTTGCCTGTGATGCCGGTATGGGTTCCAGCGCAATGGGCGCCGGCGTACTGCGTAAGAAAGTGCAGGATGCCGGTCTGAGCCAGATCTCAGTCACCAACAGCGCGATTAACAACCTGCCACCGGATGTTGACCTGGTCATCACTCACCGCGATCTCACCGAACGTGCGATGCGTCAGGTACCGCAGGCGCAGCATATTTCGCTGACCAACTTCCTCGACAGCGGCCTGTACTCCAGCCTGACTGAGCGTCTGGTTGCCGCTCAGCGCCACACTGACAATGAAGTCAAAGTCCGCGACAGCCTGAAAGACAGCTTTGACGAAGGGGATAACAACCTGTTCAAACTGGGTGCGGAGAATATCTTCCTCGGACGTACGGCAACGACCAAAGAAGAAGCGATTCGCTTCGCCGGTGAGCAGTTGGTGAAAGGCGGTTACGTTGAGCCTGAATATGTCGATGCGATGCTGGAACGTGAGAAACTGACCCCAACCTATCTGGGTGAGTCTATCGCCGTTCCGCACGGTACCGTTGAAGCGAAAGACCGCGTACTGAAAACCGGCGTCGTGTTCTGCCAGTACCCGCAAGGCGTTCGTTTCGGTGAAGAAGACGACGACATCGCCCGTCTGGTGATCGGTATCGCCGCTCGCAACAACGAGCACATTCAGGTGATTACCAGCCTGACCAACGCGCTGGATGACGAATCCGTCATCGAACGCCTGGCTAACACCACCAGCGTTGATGAAGTGCTGGCGCTGCTGGCGGGTCGTAAGTAAACCCCGTAGCCCGGTGACATTGCGCTTATCGGGCCGATCCAATCCTCTCCCTTGTGGAGAGGGTTTGGTTGAGGGAGCAACAGATAACCCCTCACCCCAGCCCTCTCGGGTAAAAACATTAATGAAGGTTACTACTATGAAAGCATTACATTTTGGCGCAGGTAATATCGGTCGTGGCTTTATCGGCAAACTGCTGGCGGACGCGGGGATACAACTGACATTCGCTGATGTAAATCAGGTCGTGCTCGACGCCCTGAATGCCCGTCATAGCTACCAGGTTCACGTTGTGGGTGAAAATGAGCAGGTGGATACCGTGACTGGCGTCAATGCGGTAAGCAGCATTGGCGATGATGTTGTTGAGCTGATCGCCCAGGTAGACCTGGTCACCACGGCCGTTGGCCCGGTCGTGCTGGAGCGCATCGCGCCGGCCATCGCCAAAGGCCTGGTCAAACGCAAAGCGCAAGGGATCACCACCCCGCTAAACATCATCGCCTGTGAAAATATGGTACGAGGCACCACTCAACTGAAAGGCCATGTGCTGAACGCGCTGGCTGAAGACGACAAAGCCTGGGTTGAAGCCCATGTCGGCTTCGTGGATTCCGCCGTTGACCGCATCGTGCCGCCGTCAGCCT
Organism: Citrobacter sp.; assembly: GCF_050252275.1. Classification (NCBI taxonomy): domain Bacteria; kingdom Pseudomonadati; phylum Pseudomonadota; class Gammaproteobacteria; order Enterobacterales; family Enterobacteriaceae; genus Citrobacter; species Citrobacter sp. The sequence goes on from NZ_JBFWLF010000289.1 coordinate 2,869, forward strand.
CTGCGACCCACGACCCGCTGGAAGTGACTGTCGAAACCTTCAGCGAGTGGATCGTTGACCAGACCCAGTTCAAAGGCGAGCTGCCGAACATCCCGGGAATGGAATTAACTGATAACCTGATGGCATTTGTCGAACGTAAACTCTTCACGCTGAACACCGGGCATGCTATAACCGCGTACCTCGGAAAATTGACCGGTCATCAGACCATCCGCGACGCGATTCTCGACGAGAAAATCCGCGCAGTGGTCAAAGGGGCAATGGAAGAGAGCGGCGCGGTGCTGATCAAACGCTACGGTTTTGATGCCGACAAGCATGCGGCATACATTCAGAAAATCCTCGGTCGTTTTGAAAACCCGTATCTGAAAGATGACGTTGAGCGCGTTGGTCGCCAGCCGCTGCGTAAACTGAGCGCGGGTGACCGTTTAATCAAACCGTTGCTGGGTACGCTGGAATACCATTTGCCGCACGCTAACCTGGTCAAAGGGATTGCTGCCGCGATGCACTTCCGTAGCGAAGACGATCCGCAGGCGCAGGAGCTGGCCGCACTGATCGCCGAGAAAGGCCCACAGGCTGCGCTGGCCCAGATTTCCGGGCTGGATATCAACAGCGATGTCGTTGCCGAGGCCGTTAGCGCATATAACGCAAAGTAATGATGCTGGAACTGGCGCAGGAGCCCCTGCGCCTGATTAATAGATTGTCAGATATGCAGGCAATAATGGAACAAACCCAGGCCTTTGAAAATCGTGTGCTTGAGCGTCTGAATGCTGGCAAAACCGTACGGAGCTTCCTGATCACCGCCGTGGAGTTACTCACCGAGGCGGTAAACATTCTGGTGCTTCAGGTGTTTCGCAAAGATGACTACGCAGTGAAGTACGCTGTAGAACCGTTACTCGACGGCGACGGACCGCTGGGCGATCTGTCTGTGCGCCTGAAACTGATCTACGGTCTGGGCGTCCTTAGTCGTCCTGAATATGAAGACGCAGAGCTGCTGATGGCGATGCGCGAAGAGATGAATCATGACGGCAATGAGTATGCCTTTACGGATGATGAGATTCTCGGGCCGTTCGGCGAACTGCACTGCGTACTGGCGCTGCCACCCCCGCCGCAGTTTGACGCCGCCGACCCCAGTTTGTACGCCATGCAAATCCAGCGCTACCAGCAAGCGGTGCGCTCGACGATGGTTCTCTCCCTGACTGAGCTGATTTCTAAAATCAGCTTAAAAAAAGCCTTCCAGAAGTAGGCCTCGCTCTGCCTGCTACTCCTTTTCCTGCACGGGTTGATACAGGCGCCGGTAATAATTCAGCCGTTGCAGGTACATCTGCGCATTTTCTGCAGGCACTTCGCTCGGAACGTCATCACGCGCAGGCATTTTATTCAGATACTCTTTAAACGCCTGACTTGAGGCCATAAAATCCACAGCTTTATCAATCAGAAGCGGAACATTCTCGCCTATTTTTGCCATGTTATCTCCTCCATGCGGTCCCGCCGTGCTTAAGCGCAACGGTCAATTTTAGTGTAGGATCGCCCGCGTCATGACATTAAGGAAAACGTGCTTAATCCATTGGCGGCAAATTATCTCTTACATGATCCTGTTATTGTCTAAAATGTTTAATTAATCAGTCCATTAGAAAAATAGTTAGCAACTGAATACTCGCGTTATTTGATTATTATTATCCCATTAGTTGTGAATAAACCCGCTCTGCGCGCATACTATAGTCCATTCACCTTATTTCTATCAGAAGCCATCCCATGAAAGAAGTCGAAAAAAACGAAATCAAACGTCTGAGCGATCGCCTCGACGCTATCCGCCACCAGCAGGCCGATCTGTCCCTGGTTGAAGCCGCCGATAAATACGCTGAGCTGGAAAAAGAGAAAGCCACACTGGAAGCAGAAATCGCCCGTCTGCGTGACGTTCACAGTCAAAAACTGAGCAAAGAGGCGCAGAAACTGATGAACCTGCCGTACCGTCGTGCGATCAGCAAAAAAGAGCAGGCCGATATGGGCAAGCTGAAGAAAAGCGTGCGCGGTCTGGTGGTGGTTCATCCAATGACCGCCTTAGGCCGCGAAATGGGCCTGCAAGAGATGACTGGCTTCGCAAAGACCGAGTTTTGATTTTTTATACCGGGCAGCACGTCCGCTGTCCGGTCCTCCCTTAATTGGCCCTACCAATCCCCTTCAGTTACGACCACTGGTTCACAATTCATTAATTTAAGCCTACACTGCCGTTGCCAATAAATAACATTTGATTAACCATTCGTTGTCATTATCCCTACACAACAATATTGGCAGGACCACTTTTACACATAATGTGACGAAAAGATGAGCACAGACTCACTGCATTGTGCGTGTGGCCCTCAGGAGACCTGCAATGAATCTCTGGCAACAAAACTACGATCCGGCCGGTAACATCTGGCTTTCCAGTCTGATCGCATCGCTCCCGATTCTGTTTTTCTTTTTCGCGCTGATTAAGCTCAAGCTGAAAGGCTATGTTGCCGCTTCGTGGACGGTGGTGATTGCGCTGGCCGTGGCGCTGCTGTTCTACAAAATGCCGGTCGATCACGCACTGGCCTCGGTGGTGTACGGTTTCTTCTACGGTCTATGGCCGATTGCCTGGATCATTATCGCCGCAGTGTTTGTTTACAAAATCTCGGTGAAAACCGGGCAGTTTGACATCATCCGCTCGTCCATTCTGTCGATTACCCCTGACCAGCGTTTGCAAATGCTGATCGTCGGCTTCTCATTTGGCGCCTTCCTCGAAGGGGCGGCGGGATTTGGTGCCCCCGTTGCCATCACTGCCGCGCTGCTGGTAGGTCTCGGGTTTAACCCGCTGTATGCCGCTGGACTGTGCCTGATCGTCAATACCGCGCCCGTGGCGTT
>NZ_JBFWLF010000290.1:0-5744 GCF_050252275.1 Citrobacter sp.
CGGCGATCTACGATGCCGAGCCCGGTAGCAATCTGACCGCCTCAGGCGAAACGTTCGATCCTATGCAGCTCACCGCTGCGCATCCGACGTTACCGATCCCGAGCTATGCGCGGATCACTAACCTCGCCAATGGACGGATGATCGTGGTGCGCATTAACGATCGCGGTCCCTATGGCAACGATCGCGTGATTTCGCTGTCGCGTGCCGCTGCCGACCGTCTGAACACCTCCAATAACACCAAAGTACGTATCGACCCAATTATTGTCGCGCAGGATGGTTCATTGTCTGGTCCGGGTATGGCCTGTACCACCGTGGCCAAACAGACTTATGCCCTGCCCTCACGTCCTGATCTGAGCGGCGGCATGGGCAGCGCCTCCTCCGCACCGGAAGCGATGCAGCCTCAGGGTGACGTTCGCGCCATCAGCAATTCCACGTTGCAAAGTGAAGATAATGCCGGCGCACCGGTTCAGAGCAGTGGATTCCTGGGTGCCCCGACGACCCTGGCTGCAGGTGTACTGGAAGGCAGTGAACCGACGCCAGCGCCACAGCCCGCGGCTGCAGCTCCCGTTAGCGCGCCAGTCAGTGCACCGGCAGCAACACCTGCTGCGACGGCTGCGCCTGCCGCCGCTTCCGCCAGCGGCAGTTACGTAGTCCAGGTCGGCGCGGTGAGCGATCAGGGGCGTGCCCAACAATATCAACAGCGCTTAGGCCAGCAGTTTGGCGTACCTGGACGCGTCACGCAGAACGGCGCCGTGTGGCGTATTCAGCTCGGGCCGTTCACCAGTAAAGCACAAGCCAGTGCGCTGCAGCAGCGCTTACAATCTGAAGCCCAATTACAGTCCTTCATTACCGGCGCACAGTAACGTAACAAGGGCATCTGAAGTGTCAATTTCTGTAAATGACGTTAACTACGTTAACAAAGTCATGCGGAAAGTCAGATGCCTGCCGGTATTGCATTTGCTATAGTAGGGCACTTTTTTTAATTCCATCACGGACGTCGTAGTTCAGACCATGAAGACCACTTTTTCCGCTCGTTTCCTGCAGCGCATGGCGCTCACCACGGCTCTTTGTACAGCCGCTATTTCAGGCGCGCATGCCGATGACCTGAATATCAAAACCATGATCCCGGGTGTTCCGCAGATCGACGCGGAGTCTTACATCCTCATTGACTATAACTCCGGTAAAGTGCTGGCGGAACAAAACGCCGATACGCGTCGCGACCCGGCCAGTCTGACCAAAATGATGACCAGTTACGTTATCGGTCAGGCAATGAAAGCGGGCAAATTTAAAGAAACGGATCTGGTCACTATCGGTAATGATGCCTGGGCCACGGGTAATCCGGTCTTTAAAGGCTCATCGCTGATGTTCCTGAAGCCGGGTATGCAGGTTCCGGTATCGCAACTGATTCGCGGGATTAACCTGCAGTCTGGTAACGACGCCTGCGTCGCGATGGCTGACTTTGCGGCGGGCAGTCAGGATGCGTTTGTCGGTCTGATGAACAGCTATGTGAATGCGCTGGGTCTGAAAAATACCCATTTCCAGACGGTTCACGGTCTGGATGCCGACGGTCAGTACAGTTCCGCTCGTGATATGGCGCTGATTGGACAAGCGCTAATCCGCGACGTTCCTAACGAATATTCCGTCTATAAAGAGAAAGAGTTCACCTTTAACGGCATCCGTCAGTTGAACCGTAACGGTTTGCTGTGGGACAACAGCCTGAAAGTAGATGGCATCAAGACCGGTCATACCGATAAAGCAGGCTACAACCTGGTGGCCTCGGCGACCGAAGGTCAGATGCGTTTGATCTCCGCAGTCATGGGCGGGCGTACCTATAAAGGACGTGAAACGGAAAGCAAAAAACTACTGACCTGGGGTTTCCGTTTCTTCGAAACGGTTAACCCCCTGAAAGCAGGCAAAGAATTCGCCTCTGAACCGTCCTGGTTTGGTGATACCGATCGCGCCTCCTTAGGGGTTGATAAAGATGTGTATCTGACCATTCCGCGTGGCCGTATGAAAGACCTGAAAGCCAGCTATGTACTGAACAGCACGGAGCTGCATGCGCCGCTGCAGAAAAATCAGGTGGTCGGTACCATCAACTTCCAGCTTGACGGTAAAACCATTGAGCAGCGCCCTCTGGTCGTGCTGCAGGAAATCCCGGAAGGTAACTTCTTCAGCAAAATCATTGATTACATTAAGTTAATGTTCCATCACTGGTTTGGTTAAAAATTGAACACTTGAAAGTGTGATTTCCATCCCCATATACTAAGCATCAGTAAAACTCCCGCCCTCTGGCGGGAGTTGTTATTTATTTACGTTACGCCGGAGCTGACATGAAAACCAAACTTAACGAACTGCTTGAATTCCCTACTCCTTTTACTTACAAAGTTATGGGGCAGGCGTTACCTGAGCTGGTTGAACAGGTGGTTGAAGTGGTACAGCGCCATGCGCCAGGTGATTACTCTCCGACGGTAAAACCCAGCAGCAAAGGCAATTACCACTCGGTCTCGATTACCATCAACGCGACCCATATTGAGCAGGTTGAAACGCTGTACGAAGAACTCGGTAACATCGAAATCGTCCGTATGGTTCTGTAATACAGGTTCGGGCCCCGACCATGTTCGGGCGCCCACCTCGCCTCCTCTTCACTGTGATATACTTCCCTCCCCCATTGATTACTTCTCTACGGAGATGCTGTTTTGTCTCAGGATAAAATACTGGTCCGCCAGCTCGGTCTTCAACCCTACGAACCCGTCTCCCAGGCCATGCACGACTTTACCAACACCCGCGATGAACAGACTCCCGATGAAATCTGGCTGGTTGAGCACTATCCGGTTTTCACCCAGGGTCAGGCAGGGAAAGCGGAACATGTATTAATGCCCGGCGATATTCCGGTCATTCAAAGCGATCGCGGTGGGCAGGTCACTTACCATGGGCCAGGTCAACAGGTTATGTACGTTTTGTTGAACCTGAAGCGACGTAAACTGGGCGTGCGGGAATTGGTCACGTTGCTGGAACAGACTGTCGTGAATACTCTGTCTGAACTGGATATTGACGCTCACCCGCGTGCAGATGCCCCTGGCGTTTATGTCGGTGAAAAGAAAATATGTTCCCTCGGTTTGCGTATTCGTCGCGGTTGCTCATTCCATGGACTGGCATTAAACGTTAATATGGATCTCTCGCCTTTCTTACGAATTAATCCCTGCGGTTATGCCGGCATGGAAATGGCAAAAATATCTCAATGGGATAGCCAGGCCACGACAGATAATATCCGACCACGATTATTAGCCAATATTTTAGCACTGCTAAATAATCCCCCTTACGAATATATTTCCGCTTAACTTATTGAATGCAATGGCCCAAAAAATCGGGGGCCATTGTCACCCTTCCGGCTCAAATGCTTTACAATGTCTCCTGGTTTCTATATTTTCTGTTTGTCTTAGTTTGAATTTTTAACGATTTTTCTCCGTCATAAAAGCGACGTAGGATTTTTCTTTATACGAACGTTAAACCTTCAATCCATTGCTATAAAAAAGGTTATCGATACCGCGAGATGAACAATAGTGGTGCAAAACGCATGCTTACAACAAATACAAGCATCACTATTATTTATAAAGTGAATTAAATTGGAGTTAGAACGTGAGTGAAAATAGTAAGCCGAAAGGACATTTCTACGAACACCGACCCGAAGATAAGCCGCAAATTTTCAGAACGCTGAGAAATATAGACCTGAACCTGCTGACTATTTTTGAAGCCGTTTATGTTCATAAAGGAATCGTCAACGCCGCGAAAGTTCTCAATCTGACTCCCTCAGCGATCAGCCAGTCCATTCAGAAACTGCGCACAATATTTCCCGATCCCCTGTTTATTCGAAAAGGCCAGGGCGTGACGCCCACGACTTATGCCACCCATCTGCATGAATATATCAGCCAGGGGCTGGAATCCATTCTCGGCGCGCTGGATCTCACCGGCAGCTACGATAAACAACGGACGATAACTATCGGGACCACTCCGTCTATCGGCGCGCTGGTCATGCCGACAATTTATCACGCCATCAAAACGAGCCATCCACAACTGCATCTGCGTAACATTCCCGTCCATGATGCCGAAACGCAACTCAGTCAGTTTCAGAGTGATTTGATTATTGATAACCACATCTACAGCAACCGCGCAGTAGAGAACCATGTTCTGTTTTCTGACAAAATCGAACTGGTCTGCCGCCAGAACCACCCTTCCCTGACGCGTACCCTGACCCCCGAAGCCCTCGATGACGCTGAACATAGTCTGCTGATGATCGAAGGACAAAGCTTCACGCTCCTGCGCCAACGTATCCAGGAATTGTTCCCCGATCGGCAAATCAGCTTTAGCAGCTACAACATTTTCACGCTGGCATCACTCATTGCTCACAGCGATCTGGTGGGTATTATGCCCGCGCGCTTCTTCACGCTGTTCAGCCACTGCTGGCCGCTTCAGCGGATCCCCCATCCATCCCTGAACCATGAGAAAATCGACTTCTCACTGCATTACAACAAGCTGAGCTTACGCGATCCGGTACTGGAGAACGTCATCGCAGTGATCCGCGACGCCTTCTGAAAAAGAAATGTTGCGACCAGGTCAAAACTGATGCCAGGCAAATGGCACAAAACAACAACTATTTTACATTTTGCCGGTCGCTCAGGCTGCTTTCAGGCCCGTTTAAATGATATACTGCGTGTAGTGAATTCAAAAATAGTTGATAAATACAACATTCCCTTGAATCGAAACGCTTTCCCTCGTTATTCGCAACTGGAACACGTACGCTATGAGTAAACCCATTGTGATGGAACGCGGTGTTAAATACCGCGATGCCGATAAGATGGCCCTTATCCCGGTCAAAAATGTGGCAACAGAGCGCGAAGCCCTGCTGCGCAAGCCGGAATGGATGAAAATTAAGCTTCCAGCGGACTCCACTCGTATCCAGGGCATCAAAGCAGCAATGCGTAAGAATGGCCTGCATTCTGTTTGTGAAGAAGCCTCTTGCCCAAACCTGGCGGAGTGTTTCAACCACGGTACCGCCACGTTTATGATCCTCGGCGCTATTTGTACCCGTCGCTGCCCGTTCTGTGATGTGGCCCACGGCCGACCTGTAGCGCCGGACGCCAACGAACCGGTTAAGCTGGCACAAACGATTGCCGACATGGCCCTGCGCTATGTCGTTATCACCTCAGTTGACCGTGATGACCTGCGTGACGGTGGCGCTCAGCACTTTGCCGATTGCATTGCCGCTATTCGTGAGAAAAGTCCTACGATTAAGATTGAAACGCTGGTCCCCGACTTCCGCGGTCGTATGGATCGTGCTCTGGAAATTCTGACCGCCACTCCGCCGGACGTTTTCAACCATAACCTTGAGAACGTGCCGCGCATTTATCGTCAGGTTCGCCCGGGCGCTGACTACAACTGGTCGCTCAAATTACTGGAACGCTTTAAAGAAGCGCATCCGGAGATCCCGACCAAATCCGGTCTGATGGTGGGTCTCGGTGAGACGAATGCGGAAATCATTGAAGTGATGCGCGATCTGCGTCGTCACGGCGTGACTATGCTGACGCTGGGACAGTATCTGCAGCCGAGCCGTCACCATCTGCCCGTTCAGCGCTATGTCAGCCCGGACGAATTTGAAGAGATGAAAGCGGAAGCCATGGCGATGGGCTTTACCCATGCGGCCTGCGGACCGTTCGTCCGTTCGTCTTACCATGCTGACCTGCAGGCGA
>NZ_JBFWLF010000291.1:0-5720 GCF_050252275.1 Citrobacter sp.
ATTCGGGCGCTGCCGGGGCCGGAATACCACGAATTTGACGCCGTTTCGCAGGAGTCGTTCTGGCGATCGCCGTGGCATCTCAGTCCGCAGAGTAACCGGATGGGCTACCGCCTGCAGGGACAACCGCTGATGCGAACGACGGATCGGGAACTGGTGTCGCACGGTCTGCTGCCTGGCGTGATTCAGGTTCCGCACAACGGGCAGCCGATTGTATTGATGAACGATGCCCAGACGACCGGCGGCTATCCGCGCATTGCCTGCATAATCGAGGCAGACATGTACCATCTGGCGCAGATCCCGCTCGGTCAACCCATTCACTTTGTTCAGTGTTCGCTGGAGGAGGCGCTGAAAGCGCGGCAGGACCAACAGCGCTATCTGGAACAACTCACATGGCGACTCAATGATGAACATTGATTTAAATGCGGATCTCGGCGAAGGCTGCGCCAGCGATGGAGAACTGTTGACGCTGGTCTCATCGGCCAACATTGCCTGCGGCTTTCATGCCGGCGATGCGCAAACCATGCTGACCAGCGTGCGCGAGGCGCTGAAAAATGGTGTAGCCATTGGGGCGCACCCGAGCTTTCCGGATCGGGAAAACTTTGGCCGCACGGCGATGACGCTGCCTGTGGAAACGGTGTACGCGCAAACGCTGTATCAAATCGGCGCGCTGGCGGCAATAGCCCGGGCGGAGGGGGGCGTCATGCGGCACGTGAAACCGCATGGCATGCTCTACAATCAGGCGGCGAAAGATCCGCAACTGGCAGATGCCATTGCCAAAGCGGTGTACGCCTGCGATCCGGCACTGATTCTGGTCGGCCTGGCGGGAAGTGAGCTTGTCCGTGCGGGTGAGCGTTACGGTCTCGTCACGCGCCAGGAGGTGTTCGCCGATCGCGGTTATCAGGCGGACGGCAGTCTGGTGCCACGCACGCAGCCGGGCGCGCTGATTGAAGACGAGGACCAGTCGCTGGCGCAAACGCTGGGAATGGTGGAAACCGGACGCGTGAAAAGCATTACCGGTGAATGGACAAGCGTGGTGGCGCAAACGGTTTGTATTCATGGCGATGGCGAACACGCGCTGGCCTTCGCCCGACGTTTACGCTCGGCGTTTGAAGCCCGCAGAATCACCATTGTTGCCTGAGCACACTGACGCAGCCTCCATAGAGGGGTTGCGCATATAAAAACACCACAACAAAACACAACATACAGGAATGGATTATGGGAGATGCAATAACGCTCTGGCCACTGATGGGCATCGCCGTCATTGTGGTTGGATTTCTTTTACGTTTTAACCCGGTGCTGGTGGTTATTGTCGCCGGGATCGTCACTGGACTGGCGGCACAAATGCCGATCGCCACGATCCTCGAAAAGCTGGGTGAAGGTTTTCTCAACACCCGCAACCTGCCGTTTATCCTGCTGATCCCGCTGGCGGTTATTGGCCTGCTCGAGCGTCACGGGCTGAAAGAGCGCGCCCAGGCGTGGATTGCCAGGATTAAAAGCGCTACGTCAGGTCGCTTGCTGATCGTCTATCTGTTTATTCGTGAAGCCACCGCTGCGCTAGGGCTGACCAGCCTGGGCGGTCACCCGCAAATGGTGCGTCCGTTGTTAGCGCCTATGGCGGAAGGGGCGGCGGAGAAAACGTACGGGGCATTGCCCGGCGCGGTGCGCTACCGTCTGCGAGCGATGTCGGCGGCGACGGATAACGTGGGACTTTTTTTTGGTGAGGATATCTTCGTCGCGTTCGGCGCGATTATCTTCATGCACAACTTTATGCTGGAGTCCGGCGGTATTCAGACCGAACCGCTGCACATTGCCTTATGGGGGATCCCAACGGCCCTGTGCGCCTTCGTGATCCACGGTACGCGCCTGTGGCGGCTGGATAATTATCTGCAACGCGAAATGGCGAAAGCCGGTTCTGTTGACACCCGCAAAGGAGAGGCGCAATGAATTTTCAACAAAGCTACCTCTACTGGCTCGCGGGGATCGTGCTGCTGATTGTCGCCATTATGTCCTGGCAGGATAAAGCTAATCCGCGTCGGTTAACGACCGGGTTATTCTGGGGCGTCTACGGGCTGTTGTTCCTGCTGGGCGACTGGACGTATCAACTGGTGGGCGACAAACGTACAGTCAACATTGCCGTCGGTGTCGCGGTGGTGATCATGGCGTTGATCGCCGGTTTTGGCGGCGTCAAGCTGGGCAGTTATCATCAGCGCACCCGCGAGCAGCGGGAAGAGAGCGCGACGCGTCTGGGTAACCGCCTGTTTTACCCGGCGCTGGCCATTCCGGTCGTCACCGTGATTGGCGTACTGATGTTCAATCACATTCCGGGGTTGCAGGACGCTCTGTTTGGACCGGGCAATCATGCCACGCTGGTGACGCTGTTCTCGATGACCGCAGGCTCACTGATTGGTCTCGGTATGGCTATCAAAATGACCCATGAGAGGGTGCATCAGCCGATTCAGGAGGCGCGCCGCCTGCTGGATTCCATCGGTTGGGCATTTATTTTACCGCAGATCCTCGCAACGTTAGGACTGCTGTTTACGGCGGCAGGCGTTGGCAGTGGCATTTCGTATCTTACTCAAGAGTATCTGGCCGTCGACAGCCGCTTTATCGCGGTGGCGGTGTATACCATTGGGATGGCGCTGTTAACGATGGTGATGGGCAATGCGTTTGCCGCCTTCCCGATTGTCACGGCGGGAATTGGCATTCCGATTCTGGTGCTTCAGCACGGTGGCAACCCGGCGGTGATGGCGGCTATCGGGATGTTCTCCGGCTATTGCGGTACGCTGATGACGCCGATGGCGGCAAATTTCAACATCGTGCCCGCCGCGCTGCTGGAACTGCCAGATAAAAACGCGGTCATTAAAGCGCAGGTGCCAACCGGCATACTGCTGCTGCTAGTCAACGTGTTCCTGATGTATTTCCTGATGTTCCTGTAAGGAGGACGGATGAAAACGGTATTAATCACCGGATTTGAGCCCTTCGGCGGCGAGCAGATTAACCCTTCCTGGGAAGTGGTCTCGCAGCTCGACAATGCTATCATCGCCGGGTCCCGCGTGGTGGCGCGTCAGTTGCCGTGTGTGTTTGGCGAGTCGCTCAGTGTGCTGAATTCCACCATTGATACGCTCTCTCCGTCGCTGGTGCTGGCCATCGGACAGGCGGGCGGACGGACCGATATTACCGTTGAGCGCGTGGCGATCAACGTCGACGATGCCCGTATTCCGGATAATAAAGGCCAACAGCCGGTGGATGAGCCGATTGTTGCTGGTGGACCAGCGGCCTGGTTTAGCACGCTGCCAGTCAAAGCCATGGTGGCGGCGATGCGTGAAGCCGGTGTGCCAGCGTCGGTCTCACAGACGGCGGGGACATTTGTTTGCAACCATGTGATGTACGGATTGCTCCACAAACTGAGCGGCCTCGCGGAGGTGAAGGGCGGATTCATCCATATCCCTTATCTGCCGCAGCAGGCGGCGGCGCATCCGGGGGCGCCCAGTATGGCGGCGGAAACGGTGCGTCTGGCGCTGGAGGTAGCGATCGCTACCGCATTGCAGGTTGACGATGACATCGCCGTGACAGGTGGTGCCACGCATTAATCTTCTCAGATAAGGACAGAACCATGCCTGAAGGCCCGGAGATCCGCCGCGCGGCGGATAGCCTGGAGGCGGCGATCAAAGGCAAACCCCTGACGGATGTCTGGTTTGCCTTTGCGCAGTTAAAACCGTATCAATCCACACTGGTGGGGCAGACCGTCACGGCGATGGAGACGCGCGGCAAAGCGTTGCTGACCCATTTTTCCGCGGGTCTGACGCTCTACAGCCATAATCAGCTGTATGGCGTCTGGCGCGTGGTGGACAGTGGCGACATGCCGCACACCAGCCGTATTCTGCGCGTTAAACTGCAAACTGCGGATAAAACTATTCTGCTTTATAGCGCGTCTGACATTGAGATGTTGACGCCGGAACAGCTCACTATCCATCCCTTCCTGCAACGGGTTGGGCCGGACGTGCTGGACCCGCGTCTGACGCCTGACGCGGTGAAAGCCCGGTTACTCTTGCCGCGTTTTCGCAATCGCCAGTTTTCCGGTCTGTTGCTGGATCAGGCTTTTCTCGCCGGGCTGGGAAACTATCTGCGGGTGGAGATCCTCTGGCAGGTGGGGATAACCGGTCAGCATAAAGCCCGCGATCTCAGCGATGCGCAGTTGACGGCGTTATCCCATGCGCTACTGGATATTCCGCGCTTATCCTACACCACGCGTGGGCAGGTCGACGAAAATAAGCATCATGGCGCGCTGTTTCGCTTTAAGGTGTTTCACCGCGACGGTGAACCTTGCGAACGTTGTGGCGGGATCATCGAGAAAACCACGCTCTCCTCACGGCCGTTCTACTGGTGCCCACATTGCCAGCATTAATGCGCTTGTCGCGGCGCTTTGGCTGAAATAAAACGGGCGATGGCAGGGCCAGTGAGAAGAATACTGAACAGCCGCAGGGTTTGCATCGCCATGATCAGCGACATGTCGGCGTGACTGCCGGCGGCAATGACCGCAACCGTATCCAGTCCGCCGGGGCTGGTGGCGAGATAGGCGGTTAAAAAATCAATCTGCATATAGTGGGTCATTCCCCAGGCCATTGCTGCGCAAATGGCAAGCAGGGCGAAGATAGAGAGCAGGATTTGCGGCAACGGTCGCAGCGCCATAAAGAAGACCTGCTTGTCGAATCCGAGACCAATCTGCCAGCCAATAAGCATATACGCTATCGCCAGCAGCCATTCCGGCAGTTCAATCACCATCACGCCGCTTGCGTGCAGCAGAGCGCCTACCAGCATCGGCACCAGCATGGTACCGGAGGGAATGCGCAGCACCCGACCGACAACACTGGCAACCGTCGCTAACAGCAGCGTCGTGAACAGATTGCCGCTCAGCGGCGGGAACCACTCAATCTGCTGGCTGACGGCTTCTGCGCTTTCGCCCATGATAAACCGCGTCACCAGCACTGCTGCGCCAGCAACAAACAGTACCCGCAGATATTGCATAAAGGCGACCAGGCGGATATCGGCGCCGTAGTCTTGCGCCATCGCGACCATTGCCGCCGCACCGCCGGGAGATGAGCCCCACGCGCCGGTATTGCCAGGGAGTGAACTGTAGCGAACCAGTAACCAGCCAACGACCGTACTGGAGAGCAGCGTCACCAGCAGAACCGCCAGCACCACTACCCAGTTTGCCGCCAGCGTCGTTAATAATGAGCCTGACAAATTCTGCGCGATCATACAGCCAAGAATGGCTTGCGCACCGAGGAACGTACAGCGAGGAAGCTTTAGTGAGATACCGCGAAGACTAAACAGAATACCGGTGATCATCGGGCCGAGCAGTAACGCCGCCGGAAGATGAATGCTGAGAAAGAGCAGGGACAGAAGGAGTGACAGCAAAAACAACAAGCCCCACTGCAGAACTGGCATCCTGTGCTCCCGGAAGAAATGAACAAACTATCCGTAAATCATAGAGAAGGGCGGAGAAGATTAATATAGCGAGGGTCAAGAAAAGGTAGGGAAGTTGCCGGATGGCGCTAATACTTATCCGGCCTACGAATTGACAACCGTAGGCCGGATAAGACGCAGTCGCGTCACCATCCGGCAGTCTGACGATTAATGCTTAAGGTCAGAGTTAAAATCGCGTTTTTCGTAGCCGGTGTACAGCTGACGTGGACGCGCGAGTTTCATGCCATCGGTAT
>NZ_JBFWLF010000292.1:0-5681 GCF_050252275.1 Citrobacter sp.
GCACCTATACCTTCCGTCAGCTCTATGAAGAAGTGAACGTGGTGGCGTCAATGCTGCAATCGCTCGGCGTGCAGCGCGGCGATCGGGTTCTGGTATACATGCCGATGATCGCCGAGGCGCATATCACGCTGCTGGCCTGCGCGCGGATTGGCGCGATCCACTCGGTAGTGTTCGGCGGTTTTGCTTCGCACAGCGTGGCGGCGCGCATCGATGACGCGAAGCCGGTGCTGATTGTCTCCGCCGATGCGGGGGCGCGCGGCGGTAAAGTGTTGCCCTATAAAAAGCTGCTCGATGATGCGATCGAGCAGGCGCAACATCAGCCGAAACAGGTGTTACTGGTGGATCGCGGGCTGGCGAAAATGGCGCGTGTGGCCGGTCGCGATCTCGACTTTGCGACGTTGCGCCAGCAGCATCTCGGCGCCACGGTGCCGGTGACGTGGCTGGAATCCAATGAAACGTCCTGCATTCTTTATACCTCCGGCACCACCGGAAAACCCAAAGGCGTGCAGCGCGATGTCGGCGGCTATGCCGTGGCGCTGGCGACCTCAATGGCGACCATTTTTGGCGGCAAAGCGGGGGGCGTGTTCTTCTGCGCGTCGGATATCGGTTGGGTTGTCGGGCATTCCTATATTGTCTACGCGCCGCTCCTGGCAGGGATGGCAACCATTGTGTATGAAGGACTGCCGACGTATCCGGACTGCGGCGTGTGGTGGAAGATCGTCGAGAAATATCAGGTCAACCGGATGTTCTCGGCACCGACCGCCATTCGCGTGCTGAAAAAATTCCCGACCGCGCAGATCCGCAATCACGATCTCTCCTCGCTGGAGGTGCTCTATCTGGCAGGCGAGCCGCTGGACGAACCGACCGCAAGCTGGGTAACGGAAACACTGGGCGTGCCGGTTGTTGATAATTACTGGCAGACCGAATCCGGCTGGCCGATTATGGCGCTGGCGCGTGGGCTGGATGATCGGCCCTCGCGCCTCGGCAGCCCCGGCGTGCCCATGTATGGCTATAACGTCCAGTTGCTCAATGAGATGACCGGCGAACCCTGCGGCGCCAACGAGAAGGGGATGGTAGTGATCGAAGGACCGCTGCCACCCGGCTGTATTCAGACCATCTGGGGCGACGATGCACGGTTTGTGAATACCTACTGGTCGCTGTTCAATCGTCAGGTATACGCTACGTTTGACTGGGGTATTCGTGACGCCGACGGCTACTACTTCATTCTGGGGCGCACGGATGATGTGATTAACGTCGCCGGGCATCGCCTGGGCACGCGGGAAATCGAGGAGAGTATCTCCAGCTATCCGAACGTGGCGGAAGTGGCGGTGGTCGGGGTGAAAGATGCGCTGAAAGGGCAGGTGGCGGTAGCGTTTGTTATTCCCAAACAGAGCGACAGTCTGGAAGACCGCGATGTGGCGCATTCGGAAGAGAAGGCGATCATGGCGCTGGTGGACAGCCAGATTGGCAACTTTGGTCGTCCTGCCCACGTCTGGTTTGTTTCGCAACTGCCGAAAACCCGATCCGGCAAAATGCTCCGCCGCACGATCCAGGCCATTTGCGAAGGCCGCGATCCGGGCGATCTCACCACGCTTGACGATCCGGCGGCGCTGCAGCAAATCCGCCAGGCAATGGAGGAGTAATCTGATGGCCCGATAGGGCGGCGTAAACGCCTTATCAGGCCTACAATGACTCAACATGTAGGCCAGATAAGCGTCTAGCCATCAGTCACTTAGCTCCAGCTAACACGATAGTGATAACGCCCGGCGCTCAGCTGATATTCCGGCGACACCGAAGGACTCCAGGAGTCGTCGCCGCCGACGCCCATATGGAAACCATCAATATTCAGCCAGGCCCCGGCCTCCGGTTGTAGCAGATGCCGATGGCTGGTCTCCATCAGTTGTTTCTGGCTGAATCGGCTGATGTTGAAAAGAAAATCACCGCGCCAGACGTGCGCACCGTACTTCAGTTCACGCGTACCGCAACGCAGGCCGTTTTCACTGGGGAAAACGTAAGGGGTATACATCTCATCCAGTGATAAATCCCAGCGGTCAAAACAGGCCGAAGACAGGCGATCCGGGTAGTTTTCATGCGGACCAAGCCCCAGCCAGTTCACCCGTTCTGCTTCCTGCGCCAGTTGGCAGGTCAGACCGATACGTGCCGGATGCGGCGTGCCGCTGGCAACATCGACATCAACGGCGATCTGCATTTCGCCGTGGCCGTCGATGCGCCAGGCTTTACGGCTGATAAACAAGGTTTCGCCCTGATACTGCCAGGCGTGAACGGTGGCTACCTGAATCGCGTCGGCAAGGGTATCGGCTTCGCATTGCAGCAACACCGCCTGCGCCTGGTAATGCCCGGCGGCTTTCCAGCGCTCAACCCAGGCATTAGGATCGATCCGTGTCACCTCACTGATACCAATATCGTTATCCAGCGGCGCGCGGGTAAATTGATCGCGCAGTGGCGTCAGTAACTGGGCTTCATCACCAATCCAGTATTGCGTTAACGTGCCCTGCTGGCGGCAGAATTCCCAGCGCTTATGGCCGAGCGTGACGGTAAACGCGGCGTCGCTGACGCTGAGCTGTGGCGCAGTACTGGCGCGCGGTGAGCATACGACGCTCAGTTTTTCCTCCAGCGGCCACTGCTGCCAGGCGCTGATGTGTCCGGCAGGCGACCAGGCGGTTGCCTGCGGTTGTTCCACACGCACCGTCAACCAGAGCTGACCTGCCGCGTCAGGCTGTGCGATGTCCGGCAGGGTGATGCGCTGACGACCCTGCGGCGCGATATCCAGCGTGACCTCCCCGGTGGCAACTGGGTTGCCATCCAGAGCGAGGGTCCAGTGCAGGATCTCGTTGTCGCTATGGCGGAACAGATATTCGCTGGTGACCTCAATCTGACGTTGCGCGCCAGGCAGCCACGTGAACTGGAAAAACTGTTGTGCGTGCTTCGCCTCAAACAACGACGGATGCGGCGTGCGGTCGGCAAACACCAGCCCGTCCATACAGAACTGGCGATCGTTAGGCGTGTCGCCAAAGTCGCCGCCGTACGCGGACCAGGGGTTGCCTTCGTCATCGTATTTAATCAGCGACTGATCGACCCAGTCCCAGACGAAGCCGCCCTGCAGGCGCGGGTACTGGCGGAACGCCTGCCAGTATTTGGCGAATCCGCCGAGGCTGTTACCCATCGCGTGGGCATATTCGCAGAGGATCAGCGGGCGCTGTTCGCCGGGCAGCGACAGCCATTTTTTGATTGACCACTTCGGCACTGCCGGGAACGGCTGATCCTGATCGACGCGCGCATACATCGGGCAAATTATATCCGTTGCCGCCGTGTCCGCGCCGCCACCTTCATACTGCACCGGGCGTGACGGATCGTCTGATTTCAGCCAGCGATACAGCGCGTCATGGTTGACGCCGTGACCCGATTCATTCCCCAGCGACCAGATAATAATGCTCGGATGGTTGCGATCGCGTTGCACCATGCGCGTCACGCGCTGGCTCATGGCGGGCAGCCAGGTCGGGTCGTCGCTCAGGCGATTCATCGGCACCATGCCGTGGGTTTCGATGTTGGCCTCATCCACCACATACAGACCATAGCGATCGCAGAGCGTGTACCATCGCGGATGATTCGGATAGTGGGAGCAGCGCACGGCGTTAAAGTTGTTCTGCTTCATCAGAATGATGTCCTGCACCATCGTCTCTTCGTCCATCACCTGACCGTTTTCAGGATGATGTTCATGACGGTTGGTGCCGCGAATCAGCAGCGGCTGACCGTTCAACAACAGCAGGCCATTTTCAATGCACACCTTCCGGAAGCCGACATCGCAGGCCTCGGCTTCAATCAGTGTGCCATCCGCCGTATGGAGCAGCACAACTGCGCGATAAAGATGCGGTGTTTCGGCGCTCCACAGTGAAGGCTGATCGACATGCAGACGCAGCGTCGTGCGATCGCCATAGGCTCCGCGCTCATCAACGATCTCGCTGCCAAAAGGCGCGGTGATTTCGCCCGTCAGCTCGTCGCCATCCCACAGTTGAACGGTCACGCGCAGAGTGTCACGGCATTCTCCACGCATTCTGACCTCGGCGGCAAAGATTGCCCGGCTGAAATCCTCGTTGAGGTGGGTGGTGATGCGTAAGTCGCTGATTTGCGTGGCGGGTTTGTTTAACAGGGAGACATCGCGGAAAATGCCGCTCATTCGCCACATATCCTGGTCTTCCAGATAGCTGCCGTCGCTCCAGCGTAGCACCATCACCGCCAGACGGTTCTCACCGCTGACCAGAAACTCACTGAGATCAAACTCCGACGGCAGGCGACTATCCTGACCGTAGCCCACCCAAAGCCCGTTGCACCAGAGATGAAAAGCGGAATTTACGCCATCAAAGATAATTCGCGTCTGTCCATCACGCAGTTCAGCTTCGCTGATTGTAAAGGTGAGCGAATAACATCCTGTCGCATTTTCATGCGGCACATACGGCGGATCCACCGGGATCGGATAGGTCACGTTGGTATAAATGGGGGCGTCATAGCCGAGCAACTGCCAGTTTGATGGCACCGCGATCGTATCGGCATCGTCCAGATCGCCCAGACGCCAACGTTCCGGCACCGCTTCCGGCGAGGCGAACCAGATAAATTTCCACGCGCCGTTCAGACTGCGAACGGAGGGGGAGGCGGTATTGTGACGCGCATCAGTCGCGTTGCGCCAACTGGCAAAAGGAGGATGCGCCTCCAGACGGTTTAGCTGCGTGACGCCGGGATTTTCCCAGTCGCGTCGGGCCAGTACGGCGGCGAGTGAATTCGTGCTGAAGGTCATGGAGGCATCCTGTTGCGCAGTTTGTTCGTTCACAGGTTGCTGAAGATACGGTGTGCGGTGAAAGCCTGTAAAGGTGAGAAAGAGGAATGAGTGAGGTCTCTCACTCAGAATCTGCTTGCGTCACACCCTGAAAGGTTTTTCGCCATTCTGCCGGGCTGACGCCGAAGCGGGACTTAAAATGCTGCCGCCAGGTCACCGGAGACAGAAAACCGACCTCTGTGGCGATACGTTCGACGGGCAGTCGGGAGGATTCCAGCAGTTCCTGGCTGCGGCGCAGACGTTCAGCAATCAGCCATTCAGCAACGCTTGAGCCAGTGGCTTTCATAAAATGACGGGTCAGAGTACGGCGACTCATCATCACCTTTTGCGCCAGCGAGTCCAGATCGTGCTGTTCGTGGCTGTGCTGGCGAAGGTACTCCAGCAGGCCGTTAATCCGTTGATCCTGGGTGTTTTTTGCCACCGGTTGGGCAATAAACTGCGCCTGCCCCCCCTCGCGATGCGGTGGCACAATCATCCGGCGCGCAATCTGATTCGCCACCGAACTGCCAAACCGTTGGCGAATGAGATACAGACAACAGTCTAGCGCAGCGGCGGTACCGGCCGAGGTGATGATGCCATCATCGTCGACGTACAGGGCGTTGATATCCAGGCGCGCGGCGGGAAAACGCGTCTGAAAATCGGCTTCAAACTCCCAGTGGGTAGCGGCGCGTCTGCCGTCGAGCAGTCCTGCGTAACCGAGAACAAATGCGCCAAGGCATAACCCGACCACCTGGGCGCCGTTTTGCCGGGCCTGAACCAGCGCATCGAGTAGCGACTGCGGTGGGCGAATCGCGGTCGTCCCCCACCAGGGAACAATCACGATATCAGCCCC
>NZ_JBFWLF010000293.1:0-5619 GCF_050252275.1 Citrobacter sp.
CGAAATCACGCCCGCCATCTTCAGACCGTCAATTTTGCCGCGCTCAAGCTGTTTGTTCAGCAGCTTAGCCGCTTCGGTCATTCCGAGGGTCAGGGATTTGTCGTTGATATCTTTCATGATAACCGGCACGCCTTTCCACGCCGACTGATACGCGATACCGCCGCCCATAATGCCTGCGCCCAGCACAGCAGCCTGTTTTGGCGTCTCAACGTCTTTGGTCAGCTTCTTCGCTTTGCCTTTCACATATTGGTCGTTAAGGAAGATACCGACCAACGCGCGGGCTTCATTGGTGTGCGCCAGCGGAACAAAACTTTTGTTTTCCAGATTAAGCGCTTCTTCACGGCCAAAACGCGCGGCAGCTTCAATGGTTTTCACCGCAGTCATCGGGGCCGGGTAATGTTTGCCTGCCGTTTGCGCGACCATGCCTTTGGCAATGGTAAAGCTCATGGTAGCTTCAATTTTGCTGAGCTTCAGCGGTTCCAGCTTCGGCTGACGCTTCGCTTTCCAGTCCAGATCGCCGCTGATGGCCTGACGTAAAACTGCTTTTGCGCCTTCAATCAGTTTTTCCGCTTTCACGACGCCATCGACCAGACCGATTTTCAGCGCCTGTTCAGCACCAACGTCTTTACCGGCAGCAATGATCTCCAGTGCGCTGTCCGCGCCTAACATGCGCGGCATACGTACGGAACCGCCAAAGCCTGGCATGATGCCCAGCTTTGTTTCTGGCAGACCGATACGCAGATCCGGCGTCGCCAGGCGGTAATCGGTCGCCAGTACGCATTCGCAGCCGCCACCTAACGCATAGCCGTTAACCGCAGAGAGAGTGGGGACCGGCAGATCTTCCAGACGGTTAAAGACGCTGTTGGCGAAATGCAACCACTGGCTGAGCTGTTCTTCGGGAACGAGAAACAGCGAAAGGAATTCGGTGATATCGGCACCGACGATAAAGGCTGCTTTATTCGAGCGCAGCAGCAGCCCTTTTAAATCTGTTTGTTTTTCCAGTACGTCCAGCGCCTGGCCGAGGCTGGCGACGGTTGCCGTGTCGAGTTTGTTCACTGAGCCTGGGGCATCGAACACCAGTTCGGCGATGCCATCTTCCAGCCAGTCGAGGTACAGGTTGTCGCCTTTGTAAAGCATGTCAGTCTCCTGAATCCGCAAGGTGATCTGGTCATACCAGATGAAGCGAAGTGTGTATTTTATGTTAATAAAATGCAAATGACTGATTAAAAAAATGCCGATCCGATCACACCTGGTAGAAATCACGCTCTCGTGAATCGATGTGCTAAGATGCGGAGACTTGAGGTCGAAAAAAACAGAAGGATAGAAAATGGAATCACTGGCCGCACTCTATAAAAATCATATCGTTACCTTACAAGAACGGACGCGTGATGCGTTGGAACGCTTTAAGCTTGATGCGCTGCTTATTCACTCCGGCGAGCTGGTTAACGTTTTTCTCGACGATCATCCTTACCCGTTTAAGGTTAATCCGCAGTTTAAAGCCTGGGTGCCGGTGACTCAGGTTCCCAACTGCTGGTTGCTGGTTGATGGGGTGAACAAACCCAAACTGTGGTTTTACTTGCCGGTCGATTACTGGCACAACGTTGAACCGCTGCCGACCTCCTTCTGGACTGAAGAAGTTGAGGTGATTGCCCTGCCGAAGGCGGATGGCATTGGCAGTCAACTGCCTGCCGCGCGCGGCAATATTGGTTATATCGGCCCGGTTCCAGAGCGTGCGTTGCAACTGGAGATCGCCGCCAGCAATATCAACCCGAAAGGGGTGATCGACTATCTGCACTATTACCGCGCCTACAAAACGGACTACGAACTGGCCTGCATGCGCGAAGCGCAGAAAATGGCGGTGAATGGACACCGTGCGGCGGAAGAAGCCTTCCGTTCGGGGATGAGCGAGTTCGATATCAACCTGGCCTATCTGACTGCGACCGGTCACCGCGACACCGATGTGCCGTACAGCAATATCGTGGCGCTGAACGAGCATGCGTCGGTTTTGCATTATACGAAGCTGGATCATCAGGCACCGTCTGAAATCCGCAGCTTCTTGCTGGATGCCGGTGCGGAGTACAACGGTTATGCCGCAGACCTGACCCGTACCTGGTCGGCGAAAAGCGACAACGAGTATGCGCAGTTAGTGAAAGATGTGAATGACGAACAGCTGGCGCTGATTGCCACCATGAAAGCGGGTGTCAGCTATGTGGATTATCATGTTCAGTTCCATCAGCGTATTGCAAAACTGCTGCGTAAGCATCAGCTCGTCACCGATATGAGCGAAGAGGCGATGGTCGAAAACGATCTCACCGGACCGTTTATGCCGCACGGTATCGGCCATCCGCTGGGCCTGCAGGTGCATGATGTCGCGGGCTTTATGCAGGATGACACCGGTACGCATCTCGCCGCGCCGTCCAAATATCCGTATCTGCGTTGCACCCGTGTGCTCCAGCCGGGCATGGTGTTGACCATTGAACCGGGCTTTTACTTCATCGAATCGCTGCTCGCGCCGTGGCGTGAAGGGCAGTTCAGCAAACACTTCAACTGGCAGAAAATTGAAGCGCTGAAACCGTTTGGTGGTATTCGTATTGAAGATAACGTGGTGATCCACGAGAACAACGTTGAAAACATGACGCGGGATCTGAAACTGGCGTAATGGACAGTTGGTTAATCCCTGCGGCGCCGGTCACCGTTGTCGAAGAGATCAAAAAAAGCCGCTTCATTACGTTGTTGGCGCATACCGATGGCGTAGAGGCGGCAAAAGCGTTTGTGGAATCAGTCAGAGCGGAGCACCCGGACGCCCGTCACCATTGCGTGGCGTGGGTGGCTGGAGCGCCGAATGATTCGCAGCAATTGGGCTTTTCAGATGATGGTGAACCGGCGGGAACGGCAGGTAAGCCGATGCTCGCGCAGTTGATGGGTAGCGGAGTTGGGGAAATTACCGCCGTTGTGGTGCGCTATTACGGCGGGATCTTACTCGGCACCGGCGGACTGGTTAAAGCCTACGGCGGTGGCGTAAACCAGGCATTGCGTCAGTTAACGACACAGCGCAAGACGCCATTAACCGAATATACTTTGCAGTGTGAGTACGCGCAGTTGGCTGGCGTTGAAGCACTTCTGGGTCAATATGGCGGCAAAATCGTCACCAGTGATTACCAGGCATTCGTTCGGTTAAGGGTGGCGCTTCCTTATGCGAAAGCGGATGAATTTTCAGCAAAGCTGGCGGATTTTAGTCGTGGTTCATTGCAATTGTTAGCGATTGAAGAATAATCCCCACCTCATTTTGAAGAACTAAGGAAGCGGCAGAGATGCATTTTCGCGCCATTACCCGAATTGTAGGACTACTGGTTATCTTATTTTCGGGCACGATGATCCTCCCGGGGCTGGTAGCGCTTATCTATCGTGATGGGGCGGGACGCGCATTTACGCAAACCTTTTTTGTTGCACTGGTGATTGGCTCCATGTTGTGGTGGCCGAATCGTCGTGAGAAAGGCGAATTGAAATCCCGTGAAGGGTTTCTGATCGTGGTACTGTTCTGGACCGTGCTGGGTAGCGTGGGTGCGTTACCCTTCATTTTTTCTGAAAGCCCGAACCTCACGATTACCGATGCGTTTTTCGAATCATTCTCCGGACTGACCACGACCGGCGCTACCACGCTGGTGGGGCTGGATTCACTGCCGCATGCGATCCTCTTTTATCGCCAGATGCTGCAATGGTTCGGTGGGATGGGAATCATTGTGCTGGCCGTCGCGATCTTGCCGATACTCGGCGTCGGTGGGATGCAGCTCTATCGCGCTGAAATGCCAGGGCCGCTGAAAGATAACAAGATGCGCCCGCGTATTGCCGAAACGGCAAAAACGCTGTGGCTGATCTACGTCCTGCTGACGGTCGCCTGCGCGCTGGCGCTGTGGTTTGCCGGCATGCCAGCGTTTGACGCCATCGGACACAGTTTCGCTACTATCGCGATCGGCGGGTTTTCTACCCATGATGCCAGCGTGGGTTATTTTGACAGCCCAACGATTAACACTATCATCGCTATCTTCTTATTAATCTCTGGTTGTAACTACGGTCTGCACTTCTCGTTACTGAGTGGCCGCAGCCTGAAGGTTTACTGGCGTGACCCCGAATTTCGCATGTTCATTGGCGTCCAACTGACGCTGGTGGTCATCTGCACATTAGTGCTCTGGTTCCATAACATCTATAGCTCCGCACTGACGACGCTCAATCAGGCCTTTTTCCAGGTGGTGTCGATGGCGACTACGGCCGGATTTACCACCGACAGTATTGCGCGCTGGCCGCTTTTCCTGCCGGTATTGCTGCTATGTTCTGCGTTTATCGGCGGCTGTGCAGGGTCAACGGGCGGGGGACTGAAGGTTATCCGTATCCTCTTGCTGTTCAAACAGGGGAACCGCGAG
Organism: Citrobacter sp.; assembly: GCF_050252275.1. Classification (NCBI taxonomy): domain Bacteria; kingdom Pseudomonadati; phylum Pseudomonadota; class Gammaproteobacteria; order Enterobacterales; family Enterobacteriaceae; genus Citrobacter; species Citrobacter sp. The sequence continues at coordinate 4,419 of NZ_JBFWLF010000293.1, forward strand.
CTGAAGCGCCTGGTGCATCCCAATGCGGTCTATAGCATCAAACTGGGGAATCGCGCGCTGCCGGAGCGTATTCTTGAAGCGGTCTGGGGATTTTTCTCGGCGTATGCGCTGGTTTTTATTGTCAGTATGCTGGCGATTATCGCGACTGGTGTGGACGATTTCTCGGCCTTTGCTTCCGTGGTGGCGACGTTGAACAACCTTGGGCCCGGGCTGGGCGTCGTGGCGGACAACTTTGCCAGTATGAATCCAGTGGCAAAATGGATCCTGATTGCCAATATGCTGTTCGGTCGTCTGGAAGTCTTCACTTTGCTGGTACTTTTTACCCCGACCTTCTGGCGTGAATAATGGAGTAACACGTGAAAACACTGATTCTTTTCTCATCTCGCGATGGACAGACCCGGGAAATCGCCGCTTATCTGGCGTCAGAACTCAAAGAGCTTGGCGTTTGTACGGATGTCGTCAACCTGCATCGTACCGAAGAGCCTGACTGGGAACGCTATGACCGTGTGGTCATTGGCGCATCCATTCGTTATGGACATTATCATTCTGCATTTCTCGAGTTTGTGAAGAAACATGCGACGCGACTGAATCACATGCCAAGCGCGTTTTACTCCGTCAACCTGGTGGCGCGTAAACCGGAAAATCGGACGCCGCAGACCAACAGCTACGCGCGCAAGTTTTTAATGAACTCACAGTGGCGGCCAGACCGTTCTGCGGTTATCGCCGGGGCGCTGCTGTACCCACGCTATCGCTGGTATGATCGCATGATGATTCAACTCATTATGAAAATGTCGGGCGGCGAAACGGATACGCGCAAAGAAGTTATCTATACCGACTGGGAGCAAGTGGCGAGTTTTGCCCGCGAAATCGCCCAGTTAACCCCCGATTCGGTGGTTAAATAAACGCAAAGAATAAAAAATGCGCACTCGGAAAATTATTTTAAATTTCCCCTTGTCAGCCCGAAATAACTCCCTATAATGCGCCTCCACTGACACGGAACAACGGCACACAAGCCGCCGGGTCAGCAGGGTTCTCCGGTGAAAACCAGTGATGAACACCGACAGAGAAAAGCGAAAATAAATGCTTGACTCTGAAGCGGGAAAGCGTATTATGCACACCCCGCGCCGCTGAGAAAAAGCGAAGCGGCACTGCTCTTTAACAATTTATCAGACAATCTGTGTGGGCACTCAGAGTGACATGG
>NZ_JBFWLF010000294.1:0-5616 GCF_050252275.1 Citrobacter sp.
TGAAATAACCGGCTCCTCCCATCGTGCCCAAACCGAAGCCGATGATGACCGGACTGGCGCATCTTGGACACCTGGTGATTTATCTGCTGTTCATCGCGCTGCCATTGATCGGCATGGTGATGATGTACAACCGCGGTAATCCGTGGATGGCCTTTGGTCTGGTGATGCCGCACGCGGCAGAAGGGAACTTTGACCTGGTGGATACGCTGAAATCCTGGCACATCACGCTGGCCAATCTCGGCTATTTTGTGATTGCGTTGCATGCCGCTGCCGCGCTACTGCACCACTATTTCTGGAAGGACAACACGCTGCTGCGCATGATGCCGCGTAAACGCTAGCGTGATTATACAGGCGCGGGGAGCGCTTCCCCGCACTGTTCCGGTATGTGATGCGACTGAAGTCGCAGCAGTTTTTGCCCTGTCATATCCTTAATCCCATTTTCTTGTCTCTCTCCTTTTCATTCTCATTACAATGCTGTTACTATACCCCCCTATAGTATCAAGGGGGGCGTATGCCGCATTCACCTGAAGATAAAAAACGTATTCTGACTCGCGTCCGGCGCATTCGGGGGCAGGTGGATGCCCTGGAGCGTGCGCTGGAGTCTGGCGAACCTTGCCTGGCTATCCTGCAACAAATCGCTGCGGTCCGCGGTGCGTCCAACGGTTTAATGGGCGAAATGGTTGAGATCCACCTGAAAGATGAGCTGGTGAGTGGTGAAACCACTCCTGACCAGCGCGCCGTGCGTATGGCTGAAATCGGCCACCTTCTTCGCGCTTATCTAAAATAAACCTATCACCTCGCAATAAAGGGAAGAGACAGATGAAATCACGTGCAGCAGTCGCGTTTGGCCCCGGTCAGCCGCTCAAAATTGTTGAGATTGACGTCGCAGCGCCGAAAAAAGGCGAAGTTCTGGTTAAAATTACCCACACTGGCGTTTGCCACACTGACGCGTTTACGCTGTCTGGTGACGATCCAGAAGGTGTGTTCCCGGCGGTACTGGGACATGAAGGCGGCGGTGTAGTGGTCGACGTCGGCGAAGGCGTGACCAGCCTGAAGCCGGGCGACCATGTTATCCCGCTGTATACCGCCGAATGTGGCGAGTGCAAATTCTGTAAATCCGGGAAGACCAACCTCTGTCAGGCCGTGCGCGCCACCCAGGGAAAAGGTCTGATGCCGGATGGCACCACCCGTTTTTCTTACAATGGTGAACCAATCTATCACTACATGGGTACCAGTACCTTCAGCGAATACACTGTATGTGCGGAAATCTCACTGGCGAAAGTCAGCCCGCAAGCCCCGCTGGATAAGGTTTGTCTGCTGGGGTGTGGCGTCACTACGGGCATAGGTGCCGTGCATAACACCGCGAAAGTCAAAGAGGGCGATACCGTTGCCGTGTTTGGCCTTGGCGGGATCGGCCTGGCGGTGATTCAGGGCGCTGTACAGGCGAAAGCAGGGCGTATTATTGCTGTCGATACCAACCCGGAAAAATTCAAACTGGCGGGTGAAATGGGCGCAACCGACTTCATTAACCCGAAAGATTATGACAAACCGATCCAGGAGGTGATTGTTGAGCTCACCGACGGTGGTGTCGACTTTAGCTTCGAATGTATCGGTAACGTCGACGTGATGCGTGCGGCGCTGGAATGCTGCCATAAAGGATGGGGCGAGAGCATCATCATTGGTGTTGCCGGGGCGGGCCAGGAGATTAAAACGCGTCCGTTCCAGCTGGTGACAGGCCGGGTCTGGCGCGGTTCCGCGTTTGGCGGCGTCAAAGGGCGCACCCAGTTACCGGGCATGGTGGAAGAGGCAATGGCCGGGAAAATCCAGTTGGATCCGTTCATTACCCATCGTTTGCCGCTGGAGCAAATCAACGACGCGTTTGACCTGATGCACGAAGGTAAATCCATCCGTACCGTTATCCATTTCGGCGATAACTGATTCATCCGCCAGCGGAAATCACCGCTGGCGCTTTCCATTTTTTAACATAAATGTTGTCAAACTGTGACGAAAACGGCGCTTTTCCCGGTAAGTAAAATTCGCGGAATGCCGATGACTATCTTACGGGCGCGTATTACGCATTAATCCTACAAGAGAGTCGACGGTCATGGACAACACATCATCGATGCAAGCACCACATAAGCTGGGCTTTCTGCATCACATCAGGCTGGTTCCGCTGTTTTCCTCCATTCTCGGTGGCATCCTTTTACTGTTCGCGCTGAGCTCCGGTCTGGCGGGCTACTTTCTCATGCAGGCTGACCGCGATCAGCGGGATGTGACAGATGAGATCCAGGTCCGCATGGGATTATCGAACAGTTCGAACCACCTGCGTACCGCGCGAATCAACATGATTCATGCCGGCGCGGCGAGCCGAATTGCTGAAATGGATGACATGAAAGCCAACATTGCGGCGGCGGAAAAGCGTATTAAGCAGTCTGAAGAAGGGTTTACTATTTACATGGCGCGCAAGGTGAAAACCCCTGCGGATGAAGCGTTGGATGGCGAACTGGAGAGCAGTTTCAAAGCCTATATAGCGGGAATGCAACCGATGCTCAAGTACGCCAGAAACGGCATGTTCGAAGCGATCATCAACCACGAAAGCGAACACGCAAGACAACTGGATGCCAGTTACAATAAGGTCCTGTTGAAGGCAATTGAACTGCGCATGGCGCGCGCTAACCAGTTAAGCGAACAGGCTCATCAGCGCACCCAACTGGGCATGATATTCATGATTGCCGCTTTTGGTCTGGCACTGGTGCTGACGCTGATGACGTTTATTGTTCTGCGTCGTACCGTCATTCAGCCGTTGCAGCATGCCGCGCAGCGTATTGAGCAAATTGCCGCCGGTGATCTCACCATGCAGGATGAACCTACCGGGCGTAGCGAGATTGGGCGACTGAGCCGCCACCTGCAACAAATGCAGCGTTCGCTGGTGCAAACGGTCGGTTCGGTGCGTCAGGGGGCAGAAGAGATTTATCGCGGTACCAGCGAAATCTCGGCGGGCAATACCGACTTGTCGTCACGCACCGAAGAACAGGCGGCGGCGATCGAACAGACGGCGGCCAGCATGGAAGAGTTGACCGCGACGGTGAAGCAAAACGCCGATAATGCACACCACGCCAGCAAACTGGCGGAAGACGCGTCCGGAAAAGCCAGCCGTGGCGGGCAGATGGTTTCCGGCGTGGTCCAGACGATGGGCAATATTTCGACCAGTTCGAAGAAAATCTCTGAGATCACGGCGGTTATCAACAGCATCGCTTTCCAGACCAATATTCTGGCGTTGAACGCCGCGGTTGAAGCCGCGCGTGCCGGTGAGCAAGGGCGTGGATTCGCCGTGGTCGCCAGTGAGGTCCGCACGCTGGCCAGCCGCAGTGCCCAGGCAGCGAAAGAGATTGAAGGGCTTATCAGCGAATCCGTCCGTCTCATCGATCAAGGTTCTGGTGAAGTGGTCGCGGCGGGGAACACGATGACCGACATCGTGGAGGCGGTAAAACGCGTCACCGATATCATGCTGGAAATCGCCGCGGCGTCGGACGAGCAGAGCCGTGGGATCGTGCAGGTCAGCCAGGCCATCTCTGAGATGGACAAAGTGACTCAGCAGAACGCATCGCTGGTGGAAGAGGCCTCTGCGGCAGCGGCGTCGCTGGAAGAGCAGGCGGCACGATTGACGGAGGCGGTGGGGACGTTTCGCTTACAGGGTGGACCCACGAGCAAACGCGTACCGACAACAAACACCCCCGTTCAGCCTCTGACACAGCCGGTTACCGATCACGGGGATAACTGGGAAACCTTCTAAGCGCCATTACCGGATGAGGCGAAAAGGCGCCTCATCCGGATTGTTATAACGGCATCGATTTACGGATAGCGGCAATTAAGCGTTGCGCGCCGGAAGAGAGCGGTGAATCCACACGGGTGAGAATTCCGATCGGCTCACCTGCGCCCTGTGTGGGCACGGGTAGCGAAACCAGCGTCGCCTGGCGCAAATCCTCTTTTACTGCGCCAGATGGCACAAACCAGACGTAGTTATAATCAACCGTTAACTGGCGCGACAGCGAGGCGGAGAGCGTCTCAATGCAGCCGGTTGGCATCTTACAACCCTGGCTTTGCAACAGCGTCTCGGCATTCTGCCGCGGTACTGTGCCTTTGGGCGAAACAACCACGGGCCACTCCATCACGCGACTCAGCGTCACGTTTTCCTGCAATAGTGGGTGATTCGGACGCACGACCAGCTTTAAGGACTCGAGAAACAGCAGCTCATAATTAAGGCCGCTCATCAATTCCGGATCGGACATCCGGCCAATGCCGATGTCGAGCTCGCCGGATTTCAGGCCCGCCAGCAGCATAGTGTTGTTCATCGTTGCCACCTGCAGCGTGGTCTCTTTTTGCTGCTGATGAAACTGACCGATGACCGACGGAAGAATACCCAGCGCGGCAGTCGGTAGCGCGCCTATTCTTACCACATCATTGTTAAGACCTTCTTTACGGTTCAGCGCCTGCCCGGCGGTGTTGAGCGCATCTAGCACTTTCACCGCATGGGTTAAAAACTGCTCGCCAGGTAACGTCAGTTGCGCCCCGAGCCGTCCGCGCTCAAAGAGGCGGGTGCCGGTCAGTTGCTCCAGTTCGTTAAGCGTTTTGGAAAGCGCAGGCTGGCTGAGGTTAAGGGTTTCGGCTGCGCGCCCCAGGGTTCCTTGTTGAGCGACAGCGACAAATGTATGAAGATGGCGCAATCGGATGCGCTGACTGAACAGACTATTTTTTTCCATAAGCGATGTTAAGAACAGAGCGATGCCGGTGACAAGTAAAGTTGTTTGTTTTTGATAACTTGATTGCAAAATATTATTAACATTTAACTTATTTAAGTAACAGCACTTTCTCTTCGGAGGCGAAAATGATCCATGTCGTAGGCCACCTGAATCCGGACAGTGACGCCATTTGCACCGCTTTTATGGCTGCCCGCTGGTTGAACATGCGCGGACGTCAGGCCTCGGCCTGGCGCCTGGGTGAACCCAATCGCGAAACCCAATTTCTGTTTGAGCGTGCGGGGCTGGACATGCCGCCGTTACTGACGATGCCGCTGACAGACCTCGACGTCTGGCTGGTGGATTTCACCGAGCCAGCGCAGGGACCGGAAACCCTTATGGCGAGCAATATCGTGGGTATTATCGATCATCACCGTCTGGGTGGACTGGTGACCCGTTTGCCGCCAGAAGTGTGGATAAAGCCAGTGGGCAGCAGCGCCACGCTGCTATGGCAACTGATGAGTCCGGAGGACAGGGCGCAGATAACGTCTGCGCAGGCGCTATTACTATTGGGTGCAATATTGAGTGACACTGTCACGCTTCGCTCGCCAACCACCACGGCGGATGACCGTCAGGCCGTTGAAGCACTGACAACGCGTGCCGGGGTTGAGCTGGCGGCGTTCAGCGCTGACCTGCTGAGTGCTAAAACCAGCGTCGAAGGATTAAGCGCCAGTGAACTGCTGCAAAAAGATATCAAGCGTTTCACCATCAAGGGTCAGCAGGTGAGCGTTGCGCAGATCGAACTGTATACATTGAGCCAGGTCGCTGACGTGATGGACGCCCTGCGGCAAGAGATGGCCGATTATGCGACCCGCAGCGG
>NZ_JBFWLF010000295.1:0-5599 GCF_050252275.1 Citrobacter sp.
AGCTCCACCAAAATTTGAACCCAACAATTTTGGTACGTAAACGCATCGTGGGGCTATAGCTCAGCTGGGAGAGCGCTTGCATGGCATGCAAGAGGTCAGCGGTTCGATCCCGCTTAGCTCCACCAAATTCAGAACCCTCGCTGTGAAGCGGGGGTTTTTTTATCTCTGCACACCTTTCATTTTTGTAATACAGTTTCTATTAAGCCAGAGTCTGTGCTCACAAATTCGGTGGATTTATCTGGCGGGTATAGGTTTGCTTCGCGGTGCGAATAAACTTATCATTTATGTGACAAATAGTTCGTTCCGTGAGAGCAGTTAATTCATGCCACCCAAGCATAACCTGATAAATAATATAAGAATATTCGCTCTTGCGAGCGTGCTCTCCATCGCAGCCATCCAGTTTTCACGTTTGATTTCCCCTCGCACCATAGTGGACTCCAGCGATATCTATCTTTCGTGGCTACCGCTGTGCGTGCTGCTGTCGATGCTGCTGCTGTTTGGTCGACGCGCTGTTCTGCCCATTGTGCTGGCGTTATACCTGACTAATCACTGGAATCTTCATCTGCCGTTTGCGCAAGGTATCGTGTTGCTCTTTTGTCAGATGTTTGCCGTACTAGGAACGAGCGCGCTTGTTCGCTGGCATATTGGACCGCGCTGGCGTTACGGCTTGCCCGATCGCAATATCTGGCGCAGGGTGATTTGGTTTGGCTTTGTGGCTCCTGTCGGGATGAAGATCAGCATGTATCTCGCCGGGCATTATCTCGACTTCCCGGTCGCGGTGTCGACATTCTTTGGTGCTGCGGCGGCCATCTTCACGATTGTCGATATTCTGAGTCTGATCTCGGCGGCGCTGATCTTCACCATGCTGTTTTATTATCCGCTGCGGATGATTGTGAATCCGCGGTATGCCCGAACGTTCTGGCGCAGAGACATTGCGCCGTGTTTCGATAAAGAAAAGCGCTTATTTACCGTCAGTTGGCTGGCCTGTATTTCGGCCCTTCTTGTCATTATGTGTTCTCCCCTGGAGAGCGGATACATTGCAGGGTATCTGGTGCCGGTCTTCTTCATTATTTTTACCACCGGCGTGGGTAAACTCACCTATCCGTTTATTAATCTAAGCTGGGCGATTAGCACGCTGTTCTTGTTGACCTATAACCGCAATTTCTTACAAGGCGTGGGGTCGGAGTATTCGCTGGCGTTTATCCTGTCGGTTCTTGTTTCGTTCAGTATCTGCCTGCTGTATATGATGCGTATCTATCAGCGCAGTGAATGGCTTAATCGCCGCTGGCATATGCAAGCGCTTACCGACCCCTTAACTCGTTTACCGAATCTGCGTGCGCTGGAGCAGTTCCTGAAAAAAGAGTCAGGGCAGAGCGTCTGCTGTCTGCGACTGGAGAATCTGGAGTTTCTGAGCCGTCACTACGGCATGTTAATGCGCGTGCACAGCAAACGCACGGTGCACCGTATGCTGCAACCGTTGATGCTTGAGAATGAAAAAATCTTTCAGTTGCCGGGGAGTGAATTATTACTGGTGCTTAACGGGCCGGAAATGGACGCCCGTCTGCAACATATGCTCGACCTGTTGAACAGTCGTAAAATTTACTGGAACAACACCGGGCTGGACATGGGCTACGGCGCATCCTGGGGGCAATGGGATGGGAAGCAGGAGACGCTGCAACCGTTGTTGGGTCAGTTAAGCTGGCTGGCGGAACAATCCTGCGCCAATCACCGGGTACTGGCGCTGACGCATAGCCAGGAAGTCGCGACGGGCCAGACGACCGAACGGGTGCTGCTGCTCAATAAAATTCGTAAAGCGCTCGATAACGGCGATCTCCTGCTTTATGCGCAGCCTATCCGCGACGCTCACGGCAAAGGGTACGACGAGATTCTTGCGCGGCTGAAAAGCGATGAAGGTATCATGACGCCGGATCAGTTCATCCCGCTGATCGCGCAATTTAACCTCAGCGCCCGTTTTGATTTGCAGGTGGTGGAAGCCTTGCTGAACTGGCTATCTGCGCATCCTTCTGGCGAGGCGGGACCGCTTTTCTCGGTGAATCTCATGCCGCTGACCCTGCTGCAAAAAGAGACGGCGCCGCGCATTATTCGCCTGTTCACCTGCTATGGTATCGCCCCGGAAACGGTGATCATTGAGATCACCGAAGAGCAGGCATTTTCCAATTCGGAAACCAGCATGCAGAACCTTGAACAGTTGCATAAATTCGGCTTCCGGATTGCGATTGACGATTTTGGTACCGGGTATGCCAATTACGAGCGCCTGAAGCGTTTGCAGGCTGACATCATCAAAATCGACGGCGTGTTTGTAAAAGATATTCTGACCGATTCACTGGACGCGATGATTGTGAAGTCGATAACCGATCTGGCAAAGGCGAAGTCGTTAAGCGTGGTGGCGGAATACGTGGAAACCCCTGCGCAGCGGGAGCTGCTGTTAAGCCTGGGCGTGAACTACCTGCAAGGGTATCTGATTGGACGACCGAGGCCGTTAGGGGAATCACAGGTATAAAAAAACGGGGATACGCTCCCCGTTTTTTGTGTCAGTGCTGTCTTACAGAACCAGTGCGGCGATAGAGGCAGACAAGACGCTCACCAGCGTAGAGCCGTAAACCAGTTTCAGACCGAAACGGGATACGACGTTACCTTGCTCTTCGTTCAGGCCTTTAATCGCGCCTGCGATGATACCGATAGAAGAGAAGTTGGCGAAGGAGACCAGGAATACAGAAAGGATACCTTCCGCGCGCGGAGAGAGCGTGGCGGCGATTTTCTGCAGATCCATCATTGCAACGAATTCGTTGGAAACCAGTTTGGTCGCCATGATACTGCCTACCTGCAACGCTTCGCTGGACGGCACACCCATCACCCAGGCAATCGGGTAGAAAATGTAGCCCAGGATGCCCTGGAAGGAGATGCTGTAGCCGAACCAACCGGTGACGGTGGCGAACAGGGCGTTCAGCGCGGCGATCAGGGCGATAAAGCCGATCAGCATGGCGGCAACGATAATCGCAACTTTAAAGCCCGCCAGAATGTATTCACCCAGCATTTCGAAGAAGCTCTGGCCTTCGTGCAGGTTGGACATCTGGATATTTTCTTCGCTGGCATCAACGCGGTACGGGTTGATCAGCGACAGCACGATAAAGGTGCTGAACATGTTCAGAACCAGCGCCGCAACCACGTATTTAGGTTCCAGCATGGTCATGTACGCACCGACGATAGACATGGAAACGGTGGACATTGCTGTCGCGGCCATGGTGTACATACGGTTGCGGGACATTTTGCCGAGAATATCTTTATACGCGATAAAGTTCTCAGACTGACCGAGGATCAGCGAGCTGACGGCGTTGAAGGATTCCAGTTTGCCCATGCCGTTGACTTTGGATAACAGGAAACCAATGGCGCGGATGATAATCGGCAACACGCGAATATGTTGCAGAATACCGATCAACGCTGAAATGAAGACGATAGGGCAGAGAACTTTCAGGAAGAAGAAGGCCAACCCTTTATCGTTCATGCTGCCAAAGACGAAGTTCGTCCCTTCATTGGCGAATCCGAGCAGTTTTTCAAACATTTCGGAGAAGCCTCTCACGAAGCCGAGGCCGACGTCAGAGTTCAGGAAGAACCACGCCAGTAACACTTCGATAACAAGCAGTTGAACGACATAACGAATGCGAATTTTTTTACGGTCACTGCTTACCAGCAATGCGAGGATCGCAACAACGGCAAGTGCCAGGACAAAATGAAGGACGCGGTCCATATTTGCTCCAAATATGAGGCAGGTTAAGTTTTCGTGCACATTCTATGCAACGTGTACAAAGAAAACGAGATCTAACACACACTATAATCAGGACCTGTGACGAGATTCAAAAATAGTGATCCGGTATACACTTCTGTTATGTCTAATGCGAAAGTAAATAGTTAAGTTATTGTGCTAATATAATAACAATTATTAAACATGCCACGCGCATTCCTGTACCCACACTTTTATCGTTCCCGCCTATTAGAGAAATCAAGGTTACCTTTTTTACATGCACTTGATAACCATTCTCATCAGGCATACTATAAAACATAGCAAAGGCTATGTTTCCGAGGCAGAAGATGACAAACGATCGCGTTGAGAGTAGCAGTGGAAGAGCAGCGCGCAAGTTAAGGCTCACATTAATGGGACCTGCGTTTGTCGCGGCTATCGGCTATATCGACCCGGGCAATTTTGCGACCAACATTCAGGCCGGTGCCAGCTTTGGTTATAAACTGCTGTGGGTCGTGGTCTGGGCAAACCTGATGGCGATGCTGATTCAGGTCTTGTCTGCGAAACTGGGTATTGCGACGGGTAAAAATCTGGCTGAACAAATTCGCGATCACTATCCGCGGCCGGTAGTCTGGTTCTATTGGGTGCAGGCGGAGATTATCGCGATGGCGACCGATCTCGCGGAATTCATCGGGGCGGCGATAGGATTCAAACTGATCCTCGGCGTTTCGTTATTGCAGGGGGCGGTGCTGACCGGGATCGCCACCTTTTTGATCCTGATGCTCCAGCGGCGTGGACAAAAACCGCTGGAAAAAGTGATCGGCGGCCTGCTGCTGTTTGTCGCCATGGCTTATATCGTTGAACTGATCTTTTCCCAACCCAACTTTGCACAGTTGAGTAAAGGCATGATAATCCCTGACTTGCCCAACTCTGAAGCGGTATTTCTGGCCGCCGGGGTGCTGGGCGCTACCATCATGCCACATGTAATCTACCTGCACTCTTCGTTAACACAGCACCTGCATGGCGGCACGCGTCAGCAGCGCTATGCGGCGACAAAATGGGATGTAGCTATCGCCATGACCATTGCGGGGTTCGTCAATCTGGCGATGATGGCGACTGCCGCCGCCGCGTTTCACTTCAGTGGTCACACCGGTGTTGCCGATCTGGATCAGGCTTATCTGACGCTGGAACCGTTATTAAGTCACGCGGCAGCAACGGTCTTCGGACTGAGCCTGGTGGCGGCGGGGTTGTCGTCAACGGTGGTTGGTACGCTGGCGGGGCAGGTCGTGATGCAGGGGTTTGTCCGTTTTCATATCCCCTTATGGGTGCGGCGTACCATCACCATGATGCCGTCCTTTATCGTGATTCTGATTGGCCTTGATCCGACGCGGATTCTGGTGATGAGCCAGGTGCTGTTAAGCTTTGGTATTGCACTGGCGCTGGTGCCGCTGCTGATATTTACCAGCGACAGCAAACTGATGGGCGATCTGGTGAATACCCGCTGGGTTAAACAGACTGGCTGGATGATTGTGGTACTGGTGGTGGCGTTGAACCTGTGGTTGCTAGTCGGCACGGTGCTGGGGTTGTGATCTAACCCGCCGTGACACGCAACAGGTCACGGTTTTAGTCCTGGATTTCCGTTATCCTGCATCTTGCATTAGCCACTGGCGAGCGTTCATGAATCATTTTGATCTCTCTTTCCTGAAATATTTGCAGGATAACAGCCCGCTATCGATTGACGAGGCGGTTCAGCGTTTCGGTAAGACTCTCTCCACGCTAAAACGCACCATGAAAGAGCTCAATGAACTCTTGCCGGAAGACGTCCAGCTCCATCAGGATAAT
>NZ_JBFWLF010000296.1:0-5506 GCF_050252275.1 Citrobacter sp.
ATCGCCATCTTCAAACTCGCCCATGCCGCTAACAATCGGTGTTCCAGCCGGAGCCGTTACCGTAATCGCGCCATTGTTTTCCACGAAGAGGGTGTTGTCTTCCCCTGCGACGCTGATAATTTTATAGCTGCCACCTGCAACCAGGGCACCACTGCCGGTGATAATGCCATCATCTTCATCATAAATTTTTGCATTTACGTTATTTGTCATTAACAGGCTGCCGATCAACAGCGCCATAGTGGTTAATTTAAATTCTTTCATATCCCTATTCGCTTTTTTTAATAGACAAATACAGCACGGAATAAATTATATTTCTCAACGCTGCGTTTTGGTTTCCAGACAGAGCGAAAGCAATTTGAGTCAGACGATATCTGCCGAATTCCTTCCAGTAATTCATTCGTGCAAGAGTGATTTATTTTTCATGTTGCTGAATGGATCACAAATGAATTGATCTTACGTAACTAAAGAAATCAGTTAAGTGTGAAGTGAAATAATGGATTACAGATGAAATGACGTTAATATCGCAACAGGTATTGCATATAATAAAAGAGAGGGGCTGATGTCATCTTTATGATTTTTAAAGAGATAACGTGTCTTAAATCCGATTTAAGATTTATTAAGATGTTTCATGGCGTAATTTAAACTCATCAGTATCATAACGGACAAATAAACCGCACGGGTAGGAATATTTCCTACCCGTGAATTTTTAAAAATCTATTACCCGCTGTGCGTGAAACAAGTTCGCCGGATTGACGGATATAGTCACTTTAAGCAGTTGGTTACCCTGAATGACTACTTCAATATCGACAATACCCTCGCGGACTAATACTCGCTCCTGATGTCTTTTCACCAGCAGCATTCTCCCTGAGGTGGAGAAGCGTCATAACGTGCAGCGTGTCGGATGGCATTACCATCCGACACCGAAATGCCTAGCGACGAGAACGAACGATCTGGTAGCGGCGACTGAAGTACTCAAACGGTGCGCTCCAGACGTGAACCAGACGGGTGAACGGGAAGAGCAGGAAGATAGTCATTCCCAGCACCAGATGCACGCGGAAGATAAACGCCACGCCGTCGAGGTGGGCAGAAGCTCCGCCACGAAAGGTGACAACCGACTGCGCCCATTCCACCAGTTTCAGCATTTCACTGCCGTCCGGGTGCTGGGCGGAGAACGGTATTGTGCTTAAGCCCAGAATGCACTGAATCAGCAGAATGCAGAGGATCAGGATATCTGCCGTAGACGAGGTGGCCCGGACGCGAGAGTTGGTCAGACGACGCACCAGCAAGCCCGCGCCGCCAACCAGCGTCAGTACGCCGCAGATCCCGCCGGCAATCATCGCCATCTGTTGTTTCACCGCAACAGGCAGGAACCAGGCGTACATCCAGTGTGGGGTTAACATGCCGAACAGGTGACCAAAGAAGATCCCCAGAATGCCAATGTGGAACAGATTCGACCACAGGACCATCCCGCGCTTGTCCAGCATCTGACTGGAAGACGCCCTCCAGGTGTACTGGCCGTAGTCATAGCGCAGCCAACTGCCAAGGATAAACACCGTCCCGCAGAGATAGGGGTAGATGTCGTAAAAAAAGACGTTCAGGAACTGTATCATTTCGGGCCTCCCGCGCTGACGTCGACGTACTGTGGCGCCACGTCCTGGCTAAAGCGTCGTTGATATTGCTGTAACGGCGAACTGTCACAGGCCGTGGCGTTATCTTCGATAAATTTCACCTGTTCCTCTTCCCAGACGGCATCCAGCGCCTGGCGGGTATCATCACGGGCCTCGACGTTCACCTGTTTCGTGACACTGTCACTTGATAGCGGGCTGCCCGCCAGAAAAAGCAGGGCATCGAACAGTTGATACCACGGCGTGTCGCGCTGCTTTAAGCGCCCGCCCAGCAGGGCCAGAATTGGTGCGACGTTCTGCAAACCTTCTCGTGCTTCCGCTTCCGGCAGTACGCTCAGGTATTCCAGATACAGTGGCAGATGGTCCGGCAGCTCGCGACAATCAAGCTGTAGCCCGACTTTCTCGTACTGCGCCAGCAACTCGACCATCGCCTGACCGCGATCGCGCGATTCCGCATGCACATGCTCGAACAACAGCAGCGAGGTGGCGCGCCCTCGATCAAACACTTCGCACCATTCGGCCTGTTTATCGAGCAGCGGCGCGCTGAGCAGGGTTTCGGTGAAGTTGGTGAGCATCGGCACATCGTGTCGCACCAGCGCCAGCGCATCGTCCTTACACTCCCACAGCTGCTCATCCGGATACTCCATCAGCAGGCCAATCACCTTGAGGATTTGCATCATTCCCCCTCCGCTTTGTCACGTACTTCGGTGATGTTGATCGCGTCAATACGGCTACTGTTGAACAGATTAAATTTGGTATCGGAGCCGTGGCATCCATCACCGAAAGAGAAGCCGCAACCGTTGCGCTCAGGGAAGGCATCACGCGCCATTTCACGGTGGCTGGTCGGGATGACAAAACGGTCTTCGTAGTTGGCAATCGCCAGGTAGCGATACATCTCTTCAATCTGTTCCACGGTCAACCCGACTTCGTCAATCGCACGGGTATCGGTGACGCCTTCCACGGTCTGCGAGCGCATATAATGACGCATCGCCATCATGCGCTTCAGCGCCCGCAGCACCGGGCCGGTGTCGCCAGCGCTCAGCATATTGGCGAGGTACTGCACCGGAATACGCAGGCTTTCGATCGCCGGTAGTACGCCGTCGCTTTTCGGCAGTCCACCCGCATCGGCGTAAGACTGAATCGGCGACAGCGGCGGCACATACCAGACCATCGGCAGAGTGCGGTATTCCGGATGCAGCGGCAGCGCCAGCTTCCAGTCCATCGCCATTTTGTAAACTGGCGAACGCTGCGCCGCGTCGATCACGTTCTGTGGAATGCCCTGTTTAAGCGCTTCTTCTATCACCGCCGGGTCGTGCGGATTCAGAAACACGTCGCACTGACGCTCATAGAGATCGGTTTCATGCTCGGTGCTGGCCGCTTCTTCAATGCGGTCCGCATCGTAGAGCAGCACACCAAGATAACGGATGCGCCCGACGCAGGTTTCGGAGCAGACCGTCGGCTGGCCCGATTCAATGCGCGGATAACAAAAAATGCATTTTTCGGATTTACCGCTTTTCCAGTTGAAATAGATTTTTTTGTACGGGCAGCCGCTGATACACAGACGCCAGCCGCGGCATTTATCCTGATCGATCAGCACAATGCCGTCTTCTTCACGCTTGTAGATGGCGCCGCTCGGACAAGTGGCGACACAGCTTGGGTTCAGGCAGTGTTCACACAGACGCGGCAGATACATCATGAAGGTGTTTTCGAACTGACCGTACATCTCCTTTTGGATCTTGTCGAAGTTACGGTCTCGCGCGCGCTTTTCAAATTCGCCGCCGAGCAGCTCTTCCCAGTTCGGCCCCCAGATGATTTTGTCCATCCGCTTACCGTCAATCAACGAGCGGGGACGGGCGGTAGGTTGATGTTTGCCTTCCGGCGCGCTGTGCAAATGCTGATAGTCGTAGGTGAAGGGCTCGTAGTAATCATCGATTTGCGGAATGACCGGGTTGGCGAAGATTTTGGTGATGACGCCCATTTTGCCACCCAGACGTGGTCGGATTTTACCGTTCACATCGCGAACCCAGCCGCCTTGCCACTCTTCCTGGTCTTCCCAGTTTTTCGGGTAGCCGATACCGGGTTTCGTCTCAACGTTGTTAAACCACGCGTACTCCATTCCTTCACGTCCGGTCCAGACGTTTTTACAGGTGACGGAGCAGGTGTGGCAGCCAATGCATTTATCGAGGTTCAGTACCATGCCAACCTGTGAGCGTATCTTCATTTTTTCGCCTCCTGTACCTGATCCCGACCTTCATCATCCAGCCAGTCAATGTTTTTCATTTTTCTAATCATGATGAACTCGTCGCGGTTGGAGCCGACGGTACCGTAATAGTTAAAGCCGTAAGCAAGCTGCGCATAACCGCCAATCATGTGCGTCGGTTTCGGGCACACGCGGGTGACGGAGTTGTGGATCCCGCCGCGCATCCCGGTGACTTCCGAACCGGGGATATTCAGGATACGTTCCTGGGCGTGGTACATCATCGTCATGCCGGGCGGCACGCGCTGGCTCACCACCGCACGGGCGGTGAGGGCGCCGTTGGCGTTGAAGGCTTCGATCCAGTCGTTATCCTCAATGCCGAGCTCTTTCGCATCCGTTTCACTGATCCAGACAATCGGCCCGCCGCGCGACAGCGTCAGCATTAGCAGGTTTTCGCTGTAGGTGGAGTGAATGCCCCATTTCTGATGCGGTGTCAGGAAGTTAAGCGCTTTTTCCGGGAAGCCGTTCGGTGGGATCTCCCGCATTTCGCTGACGCTGCGGGTGTCAATCGGCGGACGATAAGCCACGAGGCTTTCGCCGAATGCCCGCATCCATTGATGGTCCTGATACAGCTGTTGACGACCGGAGAGCGTACGCCACGGGATCAGTTCATGGACATTGGTATAGCCCGCGTTATAGGAGACATGCTCGCTTTCCAGTCCGGACCAGGTCGGGCTGGAGATGATTTTGCGTGGCTGTGCCTGAATATCACGAAAGCGAATCTTCTCGTCTTCTTTGTTGAGCGCCAGATGCGTATGTTCGCGACCAGTCATCGCGCCGAGCGCTTCCCATGCTTTCACGGCGACCTGACCGTTGGTTTCCGGGGCCAGGGCGAGGATCACTTCCGACGCGTCCAGCGCGGTTTCAATCAGCGGACGACCTTTCGCCGGGCCATCACGCTTGGTGTAGTTGAGCTTGCCGAGGAAATCGACCTCCGTCTGGGTGTTCCACGAAATGCCCTTGCCGCCGTTACCTAACTTGTCCATCAAGGGGCCGAGCGAGGTGAAACGCTCGTACGTCGCGGGGTAATCGCGCTCCACCACGACAATGTTCGGCGCAGTTTTACCGGGGATTAACTCGCATTCCCCTTTACGCCAGTCCTGGATGTCGAACGGCTGCGAAAGTTCTGCCGGTGAATCGTGCTGCAACGGCTGCAACACCACGTCGGTTTCTTGTCCCAGATGGCCGACACAGACCTCAGAAAAGACGCTGGCGATGCCTTTGTAGATTTCCCAGTCGCTTTTTGATTCCCACGCCGGATCCACCGCCGCAGACAGCGGGTGAATAAACGGATGCATATCCGAGGTATTCATGTCGTCTTTTTCATACCAGGTGGCAGTGGGCAGAACGATATCTGAGAACAGGCAGGTGCTGGACATGCGGAAGTCGAGCGTCACCAGCAGATCGAGCTTGCCTTCAATGGCGGGGGATTCCCATTCAACCTCTTCAGGTTTAATGCCTTCGCGGGAACCCAGCGCATCCCCCTGAATGCCGCTCTCTGTTCCCAGTAAATATTTGAGCATGTACTCGTGGCCTTTACCGGAAGAACCAAGGAGGTTAGAGCGCCAGACAAACAGGTTACGCGGATGGTTCTTGCCGCTGTCGGGTTGTTCGCAGGCAAAAC
>NZ_JBFWLF010000297.1:0-5504 GCF_050252275.1 Citrobacter sp.
GCAGCCAGCGTTTGAGCATACGGCTGCCCATCGGCGTCACGGTGCAGTCGAGCACGGCGGCCAGCGTGTTCTCCATGCCCCCGGCCAGATTCTGGGTGATCTCCAGATTGCGGCGCGTCGCGGCATCCATGATGATGCTGTCCTGCTGCCGCTCCATGGTGATAGAGCGAATATGCGGCAGGGAAGTGCGCTGGGTATCCTTGACGTACTGCAACAGGCAGCCAGCGGCGCAAAGTCCGCGCGGCGCGTTTTCAACGCCAAAGCCAATCAGATCGCGGGTACCAAACTGCAAATTCAACTGCTGACGTGCAGTATCAATTTCAAATTCCCACAGCGGGCGACGACGTAATCCTCGACGACCTTCAATCAGAGCCATCTCCGCGAAATCTTCGGCGTACAGCAGTTCCGCCGGGTTGGTCCGTTGCAGTTCGGCGGCCATTGTTTCGCGATCGGCGGGTTCGCTCAGACGAAAACGCCCGGAGCTGATGTCCAGCGTAGCATAACCGTAGCCTTTACTGTCCTGCCAGATGGCGGCGAGTAAATTGTCCTGGCGCTCCTGTAGCAGGGCTTCATCACTGATGGTGCCCGGCGTGACAATACGCACGACTTTACGCTCAACCGGCCCTTTACTGGTGGCCGGGTCGCCAATTTGCTCGCAAATGGCGACGGATTCACCCTGATTGACCAGCTTGGCGAGGTAGTTTTCGACCGCATGATGGGGAATACCCGCCATCGGGATGGGCTCGCCCGCAGACGCACCGCGCTTCGTCAGCGAAATGTCGAGCAACTGCGACGCCCGTTTTGCATCGTCGTAAAAGAGTTCGTAAAAGTCGCCCATGCGATAGAAAAGCAGGATCTCCGGGTGTTGGGCCTTCAGCTTGAGATACTGCTGCATCATGGGGGTGTGGGCGTCGAGATTATCGATTGTACTCATGGAGTTGTGTCCAGTCCCTGAATGTAAATGGGTTGCGATACTTTTCGTTTTCGTTGTTATCACATAAGGGACACATGATAGCGGAGATACGCATTTCAGGGAAAGTCAGGATCGCCGACTTCTCGATCCTTCTTCCGTTTCAGAATTTTACACCGATTGTTGTTGTCGCAATTCCGAATGTCGGTCGCGTAATGCGGCAAAAACAAACGCCGCGATAAAGAGAATGGTGAACAGCACGACGATCGTGGGAGCGGGTGCGCTGTCGAGGAAGAATGACAGATACACACCTAAAAATGAGGTAACCACCGACAGACCCGTTGCCAGCAACAGCGCATGAGCAAACCGGCGGGTGAGTAAAATGGCAATCGCGCCTGGGGCGATCAGCAGGGAGATTGACAAAATAATCCCCACCGATTTCAGCGTCGCCACAATGGTCAGCGCAATCATGCACAGCAGTCCGTAATGCAGCAAAGTCGTGTTAAGGCCGCAGGCTTTCGCCTGATGCGGATCGAAGGCGTGCAGCAGCAAATCTTTCCACTTGAATGCAATGATCAGGGCGATACCCAGCACAATGAAGGCCGTTTGCCCAATATCGCTCAGCGAAATCCCTAGCATGTCGCCGAACAGAATATGATCGAGGTGAACCTCTGACTGGATAGAGACATAGAGCGCCAGTCCGGCGCCAAACATCCCGGAGAAGACGATCCCCATGATGGTGTCGCGTTTGATGCGGCTGTTGTCGTCAAGATATCCGGTCGCGACTGCGCAGAATAGGCCCGCAATAAACGCGCCGATAGCCAGTGGAATACCGACGATATAAGCCAGCACAATTCCCGGAAAAACCGCATGACTCATGGCATCGCCCATGAGCGCCCAGCCTTTGAGCACCAGAAATACCGACAGTAACGCACAGGGAATCGCCACAAGAGCGGAGACGGCCAGTGCGTTGACCATAAAGTCGAACTGAAAGGGTTCCAGCAGGGTGCTCAGAAACATGATGACTCCTTACGTCGTGCGCGACGGCGGTTCGCCAGCAGGCCGTGTTTGGGGGCAAAAACGAACGCCAGCAGGAATAATACGGTTTGCAGCACCACAATGATCCCGCCGGTCGCCCCGTCCAGCCAGTAGCTGAGCCAGGCGCCGAAAAAACTGGTCACACTGCCGATCGCAACGGCGATCATAAGAAGGCGTGGAAAGCGGTCAGTCAGCAGCCAGGCGGTGGCACCGGGCGTCACGACCAGGCAGATCACCAGAAATGCCCCCACGGTTTGCAGCGCGGCGACGGTGGACACCGATAACAGAGTGAAAAACAGCAGCTTCAGACGGGCCGGGTGCAGGCCAATGGAGCGGGCGTGGTTTTCATCGAAAAAAGTGACCATCAGATCCTTCCACTTCAGCAGCAGGATGAGCAGGGAAACCGTGCCGATAATCGCCAGTTGCACAATGTCTTCCGGCGCGATGGCCAGTACGTTGCCGAGAATGATGGTCTGAATATTCACCGACATCGGGTTGAGCGACACCATAAACAGCCCGATGCCAAAGAATGACGAGAAGATCAGGCCAATAATGGCATCTTCTTTAAGCCGTGAGCGCTGGTTCAGAAAAAGCATACTGCCTGCTGCCAGGCCACCGGAGAGAAAGGCGCCGAGCGAGAAGGGCAAGCCGAGCATGTAGGCACCGGCAACGCCTGGCACGATGGAGTGCGACAGCGCATCGCCAATCAACGACCAGCCTTTAAGCATTAAATAGCAGGAGAGAAAGGCGCACAGTCCGCCAACCATCGCCGATACCCACATCGCGTTGAGCATGTACTGATAACCAAAGGGTTCTGTCAGCCAGTTCATGATGACTCTCCGCAGCCTGCCGCTCGTCGGGAGATAAACGGGCGTTCGTCGTCGGTAATGATGTGTTCTTCGCCGCCGCTGAGCGCGACGTGACGCAGGACGCCGCTGAACGCCAGTTCAAGGTTGTCGGCGGTAAAAGTGGTTTCGGTCGGGCCGCTCGCCAGCACGGTGCCTTTGATCATCACCGTATAATCACAGAATTCGGTGACTGACCCGAGATTGTGGGTGGAGACCAGCATCGTGCGCCCCTCATCGCGTAACTCGCGTAGCAGCGCAATAATGCGCGCTTCGGTTTTGACATCGACGCCGGTAAAAGGCTCATCCAGCAGAATGACCTGACCGTCCTGGGCAATGGCCCTGGCGAGGAAGACGCGTTTTTTCTGCCCGCCAGAAAGCTCGCCAATCTGCCGGTGGCGGTATTCCAGCATATCCACCCGCGCCAGCGCAGCGTCAACACTGGCATGATCCTGAGCCTTCGGACGACGTAGCCAGCCCATATGTCCGTAGCGGCCCATCATCACGACGTCTTCCACCAGCACCGGAAATGACCAGTCAACCTCTTCGGACTGTGGGACGTAGGCAATCAGATTCTGCTTCAGCGCGTGATTCACCGGCTGTTGCAGGATGGAAATGTCGCCGTCGGCCAGGCGGACAAAACCCATCAGTGCTTTGAACAACGTTGATTTTCCCGACCCGTTGACTCCTACCAGCGCGGCAATCGAACCGCCCGGTACCTGAAAGGTGGCATCGCGTAGTGCGGTATGACCATTGCGATACGTCACCGTCACCTGATTCACGGTAATCGCAGATTGACTCATTTCTGACTCCTCAAACCGTCATTGATACCACTGACGATGGTCTCGGTGGTAACGCGTAGCAGATCGAGATAGGTGGGAACGGGGCCATCGGCGGCGCTCAGGGAATCGACATACAGCACGCCGCCGTAATGTGCGCCGGATTCCCGCGCGACCTGACGGGCCGGTTTATCTGATACGGTGCTTTCGCTGAATACGGTGGGGATCTGATGCGCTCTGATCGCATCGATCACTTTACGTACCTGTTTGGGCGTTCCCTGCTGATCGGCGTTGATCGGCCAGAGATACAGCTCTTGCAGATCGTTATCGCGGGCAAGATAAGAGAACGCTCCTTCGCTGGTGACCAGCCAACGTTTATCGGCAGGGATTTTTGCCAGCGCGGCATGGAGAGGGGCCAGCGTCTGGTGAATTTGCGCTTTATAACGTTCGGCATTTTTCTGGTAAATCGCGGCGTTATCCGGATCGTATTTCGTCAGCGCGTCGCGAATATTGTCGACGTAGATCATCGCGTTTTCCGCCGACATCCAGGCGTGAGGGTTGGGTTTCCCGTTATACGGTCCTTCGCTGATGCCCATGGGTTTCACCCCGTCAGAAACCGTCACTTCCGGCACACCCGACAAATTCTGGTAGAAGCGGGCAAACCACAGCTCCAGATTCAGACCGTTAGAGAGGATCAATTGCGCCCCCTGCGCTCGCTTAATGTCGCCCGGAGTGGGTTGATACTCATGAATTTCCGCGCCGGGTTTGGTGATCGAACTGACGTTGGCCGCCTCACCCGCCACGTTTTGCGCCATGTCCGCAATGATCGTGAAGGTGGTAACGACATTGAGCTTCTCTTTGGCATAAGCCGGTGACAGCACGCAGATGGCCAGTACAGCCGCCAGCAGAGACGAGGTCAGACGGGAGAGGTGCGACATAGTATCCCTCATAAAAAAGTGGTTAATTATTCATCGAATATAGCCTTTGCTATGTTATATAGCACAAGGCATGTATAAAGATAGCGTTAAATGAAAATAATTCTTATTTGAGGTGTGGGTGGGGGAGTGTCACCTTTGGGTGATAGTGTTGCGAGAATTTAAGTTGTAGAATAAATGCACCTTAATGTAGTGGAGGGCACATCATGTCCGGCAAGCGCATTGCTCGCGAAAAACTGACGATTAAAAAAATGATCGCGCTGTACGAGAGCCAGTGTCCGCAGGCATCTGATGAGCCGGAACACTACGACGCGCTGTTTGCCTATGCGCAAAAACGTCTGGATAAGTGCGTCTTTGGCGAGGATAAACCGGCCTGTAAACAGTGTCCCGTACACTGTTATCAGCCAGCGAAGCGTGAAGAGATGAAGCAGATTATGCGCTGGGCGGGGCCGAGAATGCTCTGGCGTCATCCCATCCTGACCGTTCGTCATCTCATCGACGATAAACGTCCCGTGCCGGAACTGCCGGAAAAATACTCGCGTAAAAAGTGAAGCGAAATGCCGGAGGGCAGCTTCGCCTTAATCCGACCTACGGATAATTGCCCACCCGGCATCCAGCAACGCGTGCCTCAAACCAGCGCGTCTTTATCAATACCTAAACGCTTCATGCGTGAAAGCAGCGTGGTGCGCTTAAGACCCAGTCGCTGAGCTGCGCCTTTCGGGCCTGCAACCACACCATTGGTCTCTTTCAGCACCCGCAGGATGAGCTGATACTCGTCTTCCCCTTCCTGGGCGACTTCGGTCGCGACGGGCGGTTCGCCAGGTGAGAGCATGCCGATATCCGGCAGCGAGAGTTGCAGCACGCTTCCTCGCGTCAGCAGAACGGCGCGCTCCACCACGTTCTCCAGTTCGCGCACATTACCCGGCCATTCCATATTGCTGAGGATGCGCAGGGTTTCCGCCGGGATACTGTCGATGTTACGCCCCAGGCGGCGAGC
>NZ_JBFWLF010000298.1:0-5449 GCF_050252275.1 Citrobacter sp.
CTTATATTTCGCTACCCGTTTACGGCTAAAGAAGGCAACCACTTCTTCCAGCGACAGTGAATGATGCGGCGCTTTCAGCTCGTTGTAGGCACAGGAACGCTCGCCTAAACGTTCGTCCGGCATAGCAACCACACAGGCATCGTGAATGCGGGGGTGCTGCAACAGAATATCTTCCACTTCGCGACTGCTGATGTTTTCTCCGCCCCGAACGATAATATCTTTCTTGCGCCCGGTTATCTGAATGTAGCCCGCCTCGTCCATCCGACAGAGATCGCCACTGTAGTACCAGCCCTCGCTATCCAGCGCCCGGGCGGTTAACTCAGGCTCGTCAAGATAGCCCATAAAGACGTTCGGTCCGCGCGATGCCTCTTCCCCTTCAACGCCCGGAGGCACGGGATTACGCGCCTCATCAACAATTCTGATCTCCACGCCTGCCGCCGCGTAGCCATCGGTATTCATCATACGGGAAGGGGGATCGTCGAGATTCACTACCGCATGCGGCGAGCTTTCCGTCGAACCATAAACGCTGAGCAGTTTAATGCCGCGCTGCTGGCAGTCGCGAGCAATGCGCTGCGGAATGGTCGTTCCTCCGCACAAAAAGAAACGCAGCGAAGAGAGATCGGCAGGCTGCCGTTCCACAGTACAGAGCAGGTCGTACACAAACGGCGTCGCCCCCAAGACGCAGGTACAGCGCTGTTGCTCCAGAAGCGCAAGGCAGGCCGTTGGGGTAAAAATATCCAGTAGCACGCTGCGCGCGCCGATCAGAAACGGTGCCGTCACGCCGTGTAAAAAACCGGTGGCGTGTCCCAGCGGCGCTGGCATCAGAAAGACGTCCAGCCAGGTCAGATTCAGACGCGCGCAGTAGGCCCGCTCGCTGGCGAGAATATTGTTGTGGCTGAGCATGACGCCTTTTGGTAGTCCCTCGGTGCCAGAGGTAAACAGCACGGCGGCCAGCTCGTCGCCGTGAACCTGAATGTGACGGGCAAGTGGCGCGTTGTCCGCAACGATCTGGCTGAGGGCGAGCGAGGTTGTCGCCGGTGCCAGTTTATCGACGCCGATAACGTGTTGCAGATGCGGCAACTGGTTTTGCAGCGGCAAGATCAAATCGACCGGGCGCGTCTGTTTAAACACGGTTGGGGCGAAAAACAGTTTTGCCTGACATTTGTTCAGCACCCACACCAGCTCAGCTTCGCGCCAGGCGGGCAGCAGGGGAACGGATACGGCGCCGGTTTTCAGACAGGCGAGATAGATAACGGTAAATTCGCACCAGCCGGGAAGCTGAAAAGCGACGCGGTCGCCGGGCTGAATGCCGTTCGCCAACATCCAGCTCGCCAGACAGCTTGCCGCGTGGTCGAGGGCGGCATAGGTGAATTCCGTACCGTGGTTATCCACGACGGCGATTTTGTCTGGCACGCTGCGCGCGGTATGTTGCCAGTAGTCTCCCAGCGAGGCATCGCCCCAAAAGCCAAGCTTGCGGTATGCGTCCCGCCGCCCGGCGTCAAACGTTAATGTGACACTCATCGGAGGTTCCCGGTCTATCAAGGGGGTAGTAGGGGATTGCAGGCCGGATAAGACGCGTGGCGTCACTCTCCGGCATTTGTGTCCATCCGTCGTATCAGCCGTAGCGGAAATCCACGCCAAACGTGCCTGCGGGGTACTCCCATTTTTCGAGGATCGTCTCACCACACAGCACCCGGCAGGTTCCGCACTCCAGACAGCCGGCGGAATCAAAGTGAATCGTACCTGCCTCATCCTGCTTATAGAGTCCGGCTGGGCAGGCGTTCAGCAATTTTTGAAACTCTTTGCTGTCCGGGTTCGCCGCCAGAATGATGTGCGGATGGCCCTCATCAACATGGAATTTATTGACGCCCAGTTTGACGTCGACGTTAACGCGATTTTCCTGGCTCATAGCGCCGTGACTCCCTTAATGCCATCTTTGAGCAGATTCATCAGCCCGATCTGTTTTGCATGTGACAGGATCATTTTGCGCATCGGCTGATTCGGGCTGCCATCAATGGTGAACATGTCATTCACGATGTCCGCCACCATTCGCGGGTACTGGGTGAACAGGCGCGGATTCTCCATCAGCGCCGGGATCTTGCGGAAATGCTGCATATCACGCATAACGCACCCTTTCTCCAGCTCGTGTTTGTATTGCGCAAGCGTGCGGGCAGAGAAGTCCTTGCGCTCTTTGGCCCCAATCGCGGCGTGTGCCGCCGCTTCGGCAGAGGCGATGGCTAAATCCATTCCGCGTACCGTAAAACCGAGGTTCAGACAAAAGCCCGCAGCGTCACCGACAATCATCACACCGTCGCCTACCAGCTCCGGCACCATCGCCAGCCCGCCTTCCGGCACCATGTGTGCCGAGTACTCCAGCAATTTGCCGCCTTGAATCAACGGACGAACGGCTGGGTGCTGTTTAAAATCTTCCAGCATCTGCGGCACGCTTTTCTGCGCGTGGGCCATGTCGCCCAGCCCGCATACCAGACCGAGGGAAATGGAGTCACGATTGGTATAGAGGAACCCGCCGCCCATCAGGCCGTTTGATGGCGAACCGGCGAACAGCCAGGCTGCGCCTTCATTTCCGGACAGATTAAAACGGTCGTTGATTTGCTCCGGGGAGAGGCCAATCAACTCTTTCACACCGATGGCGTAATGGTGCGCCGATGAGGCCGGAACCATACCCAGCGAACGGCCCAGCATTGAATTGACGCCATCGGCGAGGATCACCACGTTGGCTTCGAGAATATCGTCGCCAGCCTGTACGCCTGTGACCTGGTTGCCTTCACGAATCAGCGCATCCACGCGCACGCCGGGGATAAATTGTGCGCCAGCCGCTTCGGCTTGCTCCATCAGCCACGGGTCGAGACGGTTGCGCAACACGCTGTACGATGCCTGAGCCGGTACATCCGGCTGTTCGCGATGGTAATCCAGCGTGATCGCGCTTTCTTCCGTCATAAACGAGATTTTCTCGCGGGTGACTTTGCGTTCAACGGGCGCCTTCTCGCCAAATCCGGGCATAATCCGCTCAATCACATGGGCGTAGAGGCGCCCCCCGGTCATATTTTTACTGCCCGCGCTGTTACCGCGCTCGACGACCAGAACATCGAGTCCGGCTTTTGCCATGATGTACGCCGCCACCGTGCCCGCTACGCCAGCACCGACGACGATGGCATCAAATTTTTCATCCGACATGCTTAAAGCTCCCTTCCCGCCGTTTGCACAGCGGGAGATGTGGGTCAAGGTGAGAATTAGCGCAACTGCGCGATCAGGGCAGGGACCACTTTGTAGATGTCGCCCACCAGTCCGTAATCGGCATAGTTAAAGATTGGCGCGTTTTTATCTTTGTTCACGGCGACAATCACTTTCGCGCCATTGCCGCCCACCATATGCTGGATCTGTCCGGAAATACCCAGCGTCAGATACAGTTCGGACTTCAGCAGTACGCCGGAAACGCCGATGTAACGCTCGCGCTCCATCCAGTTTTCCCCTTCGGCGATAGGGCGTGAACAGCCCACTTCCGCGCCGAGTACGGCGGCCAGTTCGCGCACCATGTTCAGGTCGTCTTGCGCCGCCAGGCCGCGACCGACGCCTACCACACGTTTTGCTTTGCTTAAATCAACGCTGCTGAGCGATTTGGCGCGACGTTCCTGACACAAGATCTCCTGGCGCGGGGCCACCCACTCGGCGGTAACCACCGGGCAGTCATGCGTGGGATCCGCCTCAATCGGCTCCAGTACGCCAGGGGCGAGAGTGATAATGGCCAGCGGACTGTTCAGTTTTTCTTTGCCAAACGCCAGGCCGCCATACATACGATGCTCGGCAAACAGCGCGTTCTCTTCAACGCTCACTGCC
The DNA here is from genome assembly GCF_050252275.1 of Citrobacter sp. Taxonomy (NCBI): domain Bacteria; kingdom Pseudomonadati; phylum Pseudomonadota; class Gammaproteobacteria; order Enterobacterales; family Enterobacteriaceae; genus Citrobacter; species Citrobacter sp. Next base: position 3,856 of record NZ_JBFWLF010000298.1, read on the forward strand.
GTTGCATCGTTAACCATGGCCGCATCCAGTTGAATACTCAGACGCGCGCCCAGCGCTTTGCCGCGCTTGGTTGCTGCCATCAGCAGCAGACCGTCGCCTTTTTCCCTGATTTGCGCGGCCAGCGTTTCGGCGTAATTTTCGATTCGCTGCAGGTCGGAGGGTTTATCCAGTACGATGATGCCGTCAGCACCGAGCGGCTTAACCTGCGCCGCCTGCTCAGAACCCTGAACAATGGCATAGACCTGTTGACCCCACTGACGTGCGCCAGCCATCAGCTCTGCGTAGCGTTCAACGTTATCGCTAAATACCCAGACGTGGGTTAATTGACTCATGATTGTGTTCTCCGTTGGGCTCAGTTCAGGGCTTTTTTCAGGTGTTCAGCCAGTTCGGCGATGGCTTCCGGCGAATCGTTATCCAGAATGATGTGCTTACGCGCCGTTTGTGGCGGTACGGTAATGGCAACCAGTTCTGCTCGCAACTCGCCCTGACTCCAGCCGATATCGCTTGCCTGCCATGTGTGTACGGGCTTTTTCCCGGCGCCAAGAATGGCTTTCATTGAGGGGATGCGTGGCACGTTAATATCCGATGTCACGCAGATAACGGCCGGAAGTGACAGTTCTATCACCTCAACGTCCTCTTCCAGCGTACGCTCTACAAGCAGCTTATCGCCCTGACGCTGGAGGCTGCTGACGGCGTTAAGGGTTGGCAGTTGCAGGATCTCACCGACCAGTAGACCAACCTGTTGTGCATAAAGGTCGCCAGACCCTTCGCCAAACAGGAGCAGATCGAATCCGATTTTTTCCACCGTGGCGGCAATGGCTTGCGCCGTGTCTTTTGGCAGCGCGTGTTCCAGCTGTGCATCCTGCATCAGATACAGTGCATGTGGCCCGCGGGAGAGCACATCCTTACGCACTTTCGAGTTTTGCAATAATAAGCCGCCCACCGTCAGTGCCGCGATCTCATCCTCTGCCTCGGTGGCCAACTGCGTTGCGGCCTCAATGGCGTTGAGATCGAACTGACTGATTTTGGCGTCCGCATTGTCAAAGCTCAGCGCTTGCTCGGGCGTAACAACAATGTCCTGTTCTTCAGGCACCAGCTTAAAGCAGGTTATTATTTTCATGGCATCTCCTGTGAGTCGCATACCGACAGTGACAATCAGGCCACCCCGGTGGAAAGTGAAAATTGACTGGAAATAGTGTGCGACAGACGGCGGCTTTTTATCGACGGAGCAATCTGTTTTCGTTACCAGGTATCTTGCAAAAAAAGTGGGATCGCTCGTACAAAAGAAATGAGTAGAAAATCATTTGAGAGAATTAAACATATTATCTTGCAGGTGAGGGAAATAATCTTGTTTTGCCTTTACTAAATACAGTTGTATAACCGCCATACTCGCTTTATTTTATCCTCATTATATTGTTCAGGATAAATTTCTGCTTGTGGAGGTTGTCATGTATCAACGCTGCTTTGATAATGCCATGGAAAGCCTTTTTGACCAGGGCAAAACCCCGCGATTTTCCCGATTTGTCATTAGTGATGATCCCCGTTGGGAGTCCGGTCATCATGTTCATGACAAAGAGACCGAGCTCATTTATGT
>NZ_JBFWLF010000299.1:0-5444 GCF_050252275.1 Citrobacter sp.
CCTCCACCTCGGTGTGTTACTATAGCAGCAGAGTCCCTTCTCGGTTGTAGTCGGTATTGAGAAACGTTATGTCCTCCAGAATATTGACCCCGGACGTCATTGGTATTGACGCCTTCTTACACGATCACCAGACGGTACTGGCGAAGTCTGAAGCTGGTGCGGTGGCGGTGTTTGCCAATAACGCTCCGGCCTTTTATGCGCTGACCCCCGCACGCCTGGCGCAACTGCTGGCGCTCGAAGAAAAGCTCGCCCGTCCTGGGAGCGATGTGACGCTGGATGCACAGTTTTATGAAGAACCGCAACCGGTGCCGGTCGCCGTACCGCTGGGGAAATTCGCCATGTATCCCGCCTGGCAGCCGGATGCCGACTTTCAGCGTCAGGCTGCACTGTGGGGCGTGGCGTTAAGAGAGCCGGTCACCGCTGAAGAGCTGGCTTCGTTCGTGACTTACTGGCAAGCGGAAGGCAAAGTGTTTCATCACGTGCAGTGGCAACAAAAACTGGCGCGCAGCGTCCAGATCGGCCGCGCGAGCAACGGCGGTTTGCCGAAACGTGATGTGAATACGGTCAGCGAACCAGATAATCAAATTCCACCGGGCTTTAGAGGTTAACCATGAAAAACGTTGGCGATCTGATGAAACGTCTGCAAAAAATGATGCCCGCCCATATCGAACCGGCGTTTAAAACGGGTGAAGAACTGCTGGCATGGCAGAAAGAGCAAGGCGAAATTCGCGCCGCCGCTCTGGCTCGCGAAAATCGGGCGATGAAAATGCAGCGCACTTTCAACCGTTCCGGCATCCGTCCGTTACATCAAAACTGCTCGTTCGATAACTATCATGTGGAATGCGAAGGCCAGATGAATGCGCTAAGCAAAGCGCGTCAGTACGTGGAAGAGTTCGATGGCAACATCGCCAGTTTTATCTTCTCCGGCAAACCGGGGACGGGGAAAAACCACCTCGCCGCGGCAATCTGCAACGAGCTGCTGCTGCGCGGAAAGTCGGTACTGATAATCACCGTGGCGGACATCATGTCGGCGATGAAAGAGACGTTTAGCAATCGTGAAACCAGCGAAGAACAGTTGCTGAACGATCTGAGCAATGTTGATCTGCTGGTCATTGATGAGATCGGCGTGCAAACCGAATCGCGCTATGAAAAGGTGATCATCAACCAGATAGTCGATCGTCGTTCCTCTTCAAAACGCCCGACCGGCATGCTCACTAACAGCAACATGGAAGAAATGACCAAACTGCTGGGTGAACGCGTAATGGATCGTATGCGACTGGGCAATAGCCTGTGGGTGATCTTCAACTGGGACAGTTTTCGCAGTCGGGTAACCGGCAAAGAGTATTAAGACCATTCTTAGACTGAGCGGCGCTATACTCCGACCAGGGTTTATACACGAGTAATCACAATGAAAACGACAAAACGTTTGCTGTGCTGCGTAATCGCGGCCAGTGCCTGCTTCGCCGCCAATACTTTCGCCGCCTCCTGGCAAGACTCGCTCTCCAGCGCCGCCAGCGAACTGAGCAAGCAAAGTACCACCTCATCGCAAAGCGGCACCTCGCTCTCTTCCCTGACCAGCCTGCTGAACGGCGGCAACCAGGCGCTGAGTGCGAACAATATGAATAACGCCGCCGGGATTTTGCAATACTGCGCGAAGCAGAAGCTGGCGTCCGTTACCGATGCGGAAAATGTGAAAAATCAGGTACTGGATAAGCTTGGCCTCGGCGCTACCGAGCAAAAGCAGGACACCAACTATCTGGACGGTATTCAGGGTCTGCTCAATACCAAAGACGGTCAGCAGCTTAACCTGAACAATATCGGCAGCACGCCGCTCGCAGAAAAGGTGAAAACCAAAGCCTGCGACCTGGTACTCAAACAGGGTATGAACTTTATTTCCTGATCCCCGACGCCGCGTTTTGGTCGTTTTCCGCCAGTCGCGGCGCCTCTCCCCCCTTTTCGCTCTTCTTTCATGCTCATCCCAGGCATGGAGGGAAGTGACGGCGATCAAAAAAGCCTCTTTCTAAACCAATTCTGAATAACAAGGTAATTAAATGTCACTAGAATTGCAGCTAAGTGACAACCCCATTACATTGTACTTTCTGTAAACGCTAATCTGCCAGTCGAAGGCCTGGTTTAAAGCCTAATCACAAGGCTATTTGTGAGGATCGTCCGTTGTCTGAGTTACTCTCCATCGCGCTGTTTCTTGCCTCTGTATTGATTTATGCCTGCAAAGCGGGTCGCAACACCTGGTGGTTTATCGCTACCCTGACGGTGCTGGGACTTTTTGTGATTCTGAATATCACGCTTTTCGCCAGCGACTATTTCACCGGTGATGGAATTAACGATGCCGTACTCTACACGTTGACGAACAGTCTGACAGGGGCCGGTGTCGGCAAATACATTCTGCCGGGCATCGGCATTGCATTAGCGCTCGTGGCGGTCTTTGGCACGCTGGGCTGGGTGCTGCGTCGTCGTCGCCATCATCCCCACCATTTTGGTTACAGCCTGCTGGCACTGCTGTTGGCGCTGGGCTCCGTCGATGCCAGCCCGGCATTTCGTCAGATCAGCGAACTGGTTAAATCCCAGACCCGCGAGGGCGATCCCGATTTCGCGGCCTACTATAAAGAACCGGCGAAAAGCATCCCCAATCCGAAACTGAATCTGGTGTACATCTACGGTGAAAGCCTGGAGCGTACCTATTTCGACAATGAGGCCTTCCCGGAACTCACCCCGGAACTCGGCGCGTTGAAAAACGAAGGTATGGATTTCAGCCATACCCAGCAGTTACCGGGTACAGACTACACCATCGCCGGAATGGTCGCTTCCCAGTGCGGCATTCCCCTGTTCGCGCCGTTTGAAGGCAACGCGTCAGCGTCAGTCTCCAGCTTCTTCCCGCAAAATATCTGCCTCGGGGATATCCTGAAAAACTCCGGCTATCAAAACCACTTTGTGCAAGGGGCAAACCTGCGTTTTGCCGGGAAAGACGTGTTCCTGAAGTCCCACGGCTTCGATTATCTGTATGGCGCCGAAGAGTTAAAAAGCGTCGTCGCCGATCCGAATTACCGCAATGACTGGGGCTTCTATGACGATACGGTACTGGATGAAGCGTGGAAGAAGTTCGAAGAGCTCTCCCGTTCCGGCCAGCGTTTTTCGTTGTTTACCCTGACCGTCGATACCCATCATCCGGACGGCTTTATCTCACGTGCCTGTCAGCGAAAACGCTATGATTTCGACGGTAAACCTAACCAGTCTTTTAGCGCCGTCAGCTGTAGTCAGGAAAATATCGCGGCATTTATCAATAAAATCAAAGCATCACCGTGGTTTAAAGATACGGTGATCGTGGTCTCTTCGGACCATCTGGCGATGAACAACAGCGCATGGAAATACCTGAACAAACAGGACCGCAACAATCTGTTTTTCGTGATTCGTGGCGACAAGCCTCAGCAGGAGACGCTGGCGGTCAAACGTAACACCATGGATAACGGCGCCACGGTGCTGGATATTCTCGGCGGCGATAACTTTATTGGCCTGGGGCGTAGTAGCCTGTCAGGTCAGTCGATGTCGGAAGTGTTCCTCAACAGCAAAGAAAAGATCCTCGCCATGAAGCCGGACATCATTCGCCTGTGGAACTTCCCGAAAGAGATGAAAGATTTCACCGTCGACCGGGATAAAAATATGATCGCCTTCTCCGGCAGCCATTTCCGTCTGCCGCTGCTGCTGCGAGTGTCGGATAAGCGCGTCGAGCCACTGCCGGAAAGTGAATACTCCGCCCCGCTGCGCTACCAGCTTGCCGACTTTGCCCCACGCGATAACTTCGTCTGGGTCGATCGTTGCTACAAGATGGGCCAGTTGTGGTCACCGAAACTGGCGCTCTCAACCGACTGGTGCGTCTCGCAGGGGCAGCTTGGCGGCGAGCAAATCGTCCAGCATGTTGATAAAGCGCAGTGGAAAGGTAAGACGGCCTTTAAAGACACAATGATCGACATGGAACGCTATAAAGGCAACGTCGATACCCTGAAAATTGTCGACAACGACATCCGCTATAAAGCCGACAGCTTTATCTTCAACGTGGCAGGCGCGCCGGAAGAGGTGAAGCAGTTCAGCGGGATTTCTCGTCCGGAATCCTGGGGACGCTGGTCTAACGCGCAACTGGCAGAAGAAGTGAAGATCGAGTACAAACAGCCGCTGCCGAAAAAATTCGATCTGGTGATCACCGCGAAAGCCTTCGGCGACAATGCGAATCGTCCCATTCCGGTGCGTGTAGGCAAGGAAGAGCAGACGCTGGTGCTAGGTCACGATGTCACCACCACCACGCTGCATTTCGACAACCCGACAGAGTCCGATACGCTGGTGATTGTCCCGCCCGATCCGGTCCCGACCAACGAAGGCAACATCCTCGGTCACTCGCCGCGTAAGCTGGGGATCGGAATGGTTGAAATCAAAGTGGTCAGCGCTCAGGGCTGACCACCGACAATAAAAAAAACAGCGCCCAACACCACTCCGGGCGCTGCATGGCAATCGTCAGAACGTAATCACTCCTTTGATCAACGCCCGGTTGTTAATCACATCCTGTTCGAAGATCTCCGCAAGCTGGCTGAACGGATAGCGATGCGTAAGCATCATTTCAGCGCTCAGTTTGCCTTCTGCCATCAGCCGTCCCACTTTCGCAAAATCCTCCGGCGTGGCGTTACGACTGCCCATCATGGTGGTCTCTTTCTTGTGAAATTCCGGGTCAGAGAACTGCAAGTCGCCTTTAAACAGCCCGACAAAAACGATGGTGCCGCCGTGGCGGATCAAGTTAACGCTATTGTTCATGGCATGCGGGTTCCCCGTCGCATCGAGCACTTTCTGCGCCAGTGAACCGCCAAACAGCGCACGCAGTTGAGCCTCAAAATCTGCCGCAGAGGGATCCACTACCGGCAGGTCAAGACGAGAAGCAACGTGTTCGCGACGTGCAGCGCTGGTATCGGCCACCACCACCTGCGCCCCTTCTGCTTTGGCAATGGCCGCTGCGCCGATCCCAATCGGTCCGGCTCCAACGACCAATACCTGCTCACCGGGGGCGATAGCGGCACGGCGTACCGCATGCGCGCTAATCGCGTAAGGCTCAATCAACGCCGCAGCCTGAGGATCAATCCCCTCCGCCAACAGCAGATTGGTCGCCGGCACGCTGAGATACTCGCTAAACCCCCCATCCTGATGCACGCCGATCACCGAGATCTTCTCGCAGCAGTTCGTTCGTCCTCCCAGGCACGCCGGACACTGCTGACAGGCGACATACGGGATCACCGCTACCTGTTGACCCACTTTAAACTGCGTCACCTTCTCGCCCAGCGTCACAATATCCCCACATATTTCATGGCCTAGCACGCGCGGATAGCTAAAAAAAGGTTGATTACCTCCCCATGCATGAATATCGGTTCCGCAAATACCGACAGACTTAA
>NZ_JBFWLF010000300.1:0-5431 GCF_050252275.1 Citrobacter sp.
CCACCACAGGCAGCACAGGGCCAAAGGTCTCTTCGTGCATGATGGTCATCTCCTGACGAACATCCAACAGCAATGTTGGCGGATAGAAGTAACCTTTGCCCTCAACGGCTTTGCCGCCGAGCGCCACCCGTGCCCCCTCCTGTACCGCCCTCGCCACTTTCTGCTCCACACGTTGCAGCGCCGCGGCATTGATCAGCGGCCCCATGGCGATGTCGTTACGCTCGCCTGGGTTACCGAACTGTACCACTTTCAGGGCTTCGCCCAGGCGGTTCACGAACAGGTCATAAATCCCTTTTTGTACGTAGACACGCTCCGCGCAGTTACAAACCTGTCCGGTATTGATGACCCGGGAATCCACAATCGCTTTGACCGCCAGTTCAAGATCGGCATCATCCATCACAATCGCTGGCGCCTTGCCACCCAACTCCAGGCACACTTTGGTGATATTTTTCGCCGCAGTCGCCATAATCTTTTCACCTGCTGCCACGCTGCCGGTCATGCTGACCATCGCCACTTTCGGGTTACCGGCCAGTTCCTGGCCGACGGTTTCACCACGCCCCAGCACCAGGTTAAACACACCACGCGGCAGACCAATCTCATCAACAATTTTGGCAAACGCAATCGCGTTATTGGGCGTGAATTCGCTGGGTTTAATCACGATGGTGTTCCCGGTCAACAGGGCCGGAGCCAGCTTACGGGCGATCAGGAAGAACGGGAAATTCCACGGCAGGATCCCGGTGGTAACCCCCAGCGCGCGCTTAAACAGCAAGATATTCTCGCCAGGACGATCGCTTTGCAGTATTTCGCCTTCATAGCGACGAGCCCACTCCGCCATATAGTCGAGATAGTCGGCAGTAAAAGAGACTTCCACCTCGGCCAGTTGCTGAACTTTTCCTCCTTCAGCCACAATTAAGGCACTGATTTCGCCAGCACGTTCACGGATCCCGGCGGCAATTTTGCGCAGCCAGCCAGCACGAACGATCGCTGGCAGCGCTTCCCACTCAGCCTGCGCACGGTCCGCCGCTGCAATGGCTTTGCGCGCGTCTTCTGCACGACCATCAGGAATACGCGAAATCACCTCTTCCGTCGCCGGGTTGATGACGTCAATCCAGGCATCCTCGTGCCAGGTCACAAACTGTCCATCGATATACATAGGATGTTGTACGGGTACTGACATGCGCTACTCCTGTGATTGAATTGTTTTTAACAAGTGAAACTATTGTTAATAAACATCAATCATGCCTCAGCGATCCCGGCTGGTGTCGTGATTCTGTGAACTGCTTCATAAAAGAGAGGGGTCAGGCTGGGGAGAACGAAAACGCAGGCATTTTTGTTTTGCCCGTTTGAGAGAAAACACTCCCAAACGGGCAGGTGTTAGCGTAACGAACGGTGGTTCATCGCCTCATTCAGCGCCGCATCCTGTTGCAGGATCTGCCACGCGGCCTCGACCTCCGGCGGAAAATCCACATGCACAATGAAGTCACGCCCCCGAGGTCCATAGCCGGTGTCATCATTGCGCAAGCGCGGGATTTCGCCCACCACCAGCGCTAAATAGCGATCGATGCTCCACAGGCCGCCAGGGTCATTAGCAAATACAATATCGTCCTCCTGCTGACACAAAACAGGCGTAAATCCCGGATGGCTCAGCCAGCGCGGTGCGTCCGGATCGTCACGGGTTACCCGGCGAAAGGTCGCTACGGTACGCCGCTGCATCGTAGGATCCTGTACCACAATGGCCGTGTTAATCGGTGTTGCGGCCTGCGCGATCATTTGCGCGCTAAAACGGGCGTTCTCTCCGCAGTTAGTTGACTGATCTTCCAGCCAGATTTTGTCTGCGGGAATGTGCCAGAACTGCCGGGCAATATCCGCCAGGATGGCGGCTTCGGCGCGTCCGGTCGTCTGGATCGTGTTGTAACGGGGATGTTGGGCAACGGCGGCATACAGGAAGGTCGTGGAGTGACCAATCCCACCAGCGATCAGCAGCGGAACCTCTTGCTGTTGGGCTATCTGGCAGGCCGCGTCAATTGTCGGGATGACGGCATTGCCCGCCAGTACCACACAGTCTGCCGGGTAAGCAGGCCCGCCGCAGAAATCATCCTGCGCCAGCCACTGCCCCACCGTATTGATCGCCTCAAGGGTGGTGGCGGAAAGTCTCGGGAACGGTTGCATCATTAAGCTCCTCCTCTTATTTCAGCAGAGTACCGCACCCACGCTGAATAAACAGTAGATCTCTCTGAAAGGCTGATGATTGATATTTCGACGCTTTTTTTGTCATCTCAGTGAAATAACACAAAACGTCTAAAAATCGGGCGGTTGCACCTGCACATTATCCTGTTTAATTATCAGAATATGAACGATTAACGTCATTTATTCTGCAATTACAGAAAATCATTCTGGCAAAATGCTCTCTTTTTAGCCCATTACGGCGTGCCTCCTCTTGTTAAATGTTACTAACACACCTAGTTTGATTAACAATTTCACAACCTTTTAACGTAACAGGTTGCACCTGCCACACTGCCAGGTGACACCTTTTTTGTTCTCTGGCGGAGGTTTACAGTTAATGACGACCCATGAAAGCAGTACGGTTATTCTGAAGAAAAATAAGAAGGTACTTGTCGCCAGTCTGACCGGCAGTGCGATTGAGTGGTTCGATTACTTTCTGTATGGCACCGCGGCTGCGCTGGTGTTTAACAAGATTTTCTTCCCGATGGTCGACCCGGTAATCGGTCTAATCCTCTCGTACCTCTCCTTCTCGTTGACCTTTTTTATTCGCCCGATTGGCGGGGTAATTTTCGCCCACATCGGCGATCGCATCGGGCGTAAGAAAACGCTGGTGCTGACGCTTTCCCTGATGGGCGGCGCGACGGTGATGATCGGTCTACTGCCCACCTATGAGATGATCGGTATCTGGGCCCCCATTCTGCTTATCCTGATGCGCATCATTCAGGGGATGGGCATTGGTGGCGAATGGGGTGGCGCACTCCTGCTGGCCTATGAATACGCGCCGGAAAAACGCAAAGGCTTCTTCGGCAGTATTCCCCAGGCGGGCGTGACCATTGGCATGCTGATGGCGACGTTTATCGTCTCGCTGATGACCCTGTTTAGCGAGGAAGATTTCCTCTCCTGGGGCTGGCGTATTCCCTTTCTGCTGAGCTCCGTGCTGGTGCTGTTAGGACTGTGGATCCGTCGGGATATCGATGAAACGCCAGACTTCAAGAAGGTCAAAGCGACGGGTCAGGTTGCCAAAGCGCCGCTGCGGGATACGCTGACTCGTCACTGGCGTGAAGTGCTGATTGCCGCAGGTTTGAAGGTGGTGGAAACCGCGCCGTTCTACATTTTCTCAACTTTTGTGGTCAGCTATGCCACCAGCACACTGAGTTATCAGAAGTCCCAGGTGCTGGAAGCCGTCACCGTGGGTGCACTGATTGCTACGGTGATGATCCCGCTGATGGGGCTGCTGTCGGACAAAATTGGCCGCAAACGGATGTATGCCATTAGCGTCGCCCTGCTTGGCCTGTTTATCGTGCCATGGTTCCTGCTGCTCAATACCGGTACTACCTGGGGCATTATGCTGGCGACAATTGTGATGTTCGGCGTGCTGTGGGCGCCAGTGACGGCGGTACTGGGGACATTGTGCTCGGAAATTTTCAGCGCTAACGTTCGCTACACCGGCATCACCCTCGGTTACCAGATTGGCGCAGCGCTGGCGGGCGGTACCGCTCCCCTCATCGCTACCGGGTTGCTGGCAAAATATGACGGCGACTGGGTGCCCGTGGCGTGGTATCTGCTTACCACCGTGGCGATATCCCTGGTTGCCATTTTCTTTGCCAGTCGGGTGAAACATAGCCCGGCGATCAACGCTCAGCCTAACGAATTGTAATCTCTTCGCGGCCAGATCCTCTGGCCGCTTCTGTAACAATACGGTACAGATTCGAACGTCTCACCTGCGTCCGATGGCGCTGCGCTTATCGGGCCTACGGACAATACATTGCCATCCGGTACTGAATTACCCGCTAATCTGTTCCATTGCCTGCAGGATACGTTTATCCGAAATGGGATAGGGCGTTCCCAGCTGTTGGGCAAAATAGCTGACCCGCAATTCTTCAATCATCCAGCGGATCGCTTTCACCTCCTCGTCTTCGCGTCGCGCCGGCGGCAGCTTGTTGAACCACTGCTGCCAGGCCTGCTGTACGCTTTCGACTTTCAGCATCTGCGCGCGATCGCGATGGGGATCAATCGCCAGTTTCTCAAGACGTTTTTCAATCGCCTGCAAGTAACGCAGCGTATCGCCAAGACGACGGAAGCCGTTGCCGGTGACAAATCCGCGATACACCAATCCGCCCATCTGCGCTTTGATGTCGGAAAGCCCCAGCGCCATCGTCATGTCCACGCGCCCCTTCAGGCGTTTATTAATGTTAAAGACGGCGGTCAGGATCTGTTCGACCTGCTTCGCAATCTCCACAACCGTCTCATTCAGCTCGGCGCGAACCTTCTCATGCAGCGCGGCAAAACCCTCTTCCGTCCAGACCGGACCACCGTTAGCATCAATCAGCTTATCCACGCCGCAGGAAATGCAGTCGTCAATCAGCTCCAGCACTTTGCCGTACGGGTTGAAGTACAGACCCAGCTTGGCTTTATTCGGCAGCTTCTCGTGCAGATATTTGATCGGCGACGGGATGTTCAACAGCAGCAAACGGCGTAAGCCAGACCACATCGCCTGCTGTTGCTCCAGCGGATTATCAAAGAGTTTGATCGCCACGCTGTCACGCTCATCCACCAGCGCAGGCCACGCTTTGACTTTGTAATTGCCACGTTTTTGCTCGTAGCTTTCCGGCAGTTGCCCAAAACTCCAGATGTGCAACCCGCTCTGTTCAATGCCATCATCGGCCACCGCCGAGAGCGTCTCCTGCACTTTTCCTTTCAGCCGGTCTTTTAGCTCCTGTAGCGAGCGCCCTTCCTCCAGCTTCTTGTTTTTATCATCCACCACCCGGAAGGTGATTTTTAGATGATCGGGCACCTGATCCCAGTGCCAGTCCTCGCGGTCAACCGTCACGCCTGTCATCCGACGCAGCTCACGCTCCAGCGCGTCCAGTAGCGGCAGTTCCAGCGGCGTCACGCGGCCTAAAAACGCCTCGGCATAGTTCGGGGCCGGAACAAAGTTACGCCGCACCGGCTTCGGCAGCGATTTAATCAGCGCAATCACCAGTTCGCGACGCAAGCCCGGGATCTGCCATTCAAAACCATTTTCGTCGACCTGATTCAACAACGGCAGCGGAATATGTACCGTCACCCCGTCCGCATCCGCCCCCGGTTCAAACTGATAGCTCAACCGCAGTTTCAGCGAGCCCTGATGCCAGAAGTTCGGGTAATCCAGCTTGCTGATGTTGTCCGCGCCCTCTTTGATCAACATGCTCTTTTCAAAATTGAGCAG
>NZ_JBFWLF010000301.1:0-5414 GCF_050252275.1 Citrobacter sp.
CTGCGACAAAATCATCGCCTGCACCGGAGCCAGCTGTGTCAGCACTGTCGGGACACAGTCAGAGCTTTGGCCGTGTGCTCACGATTGTGGGCAACGACTGCGCGCTGCTGGAGCGTGATGGGAGTATTCACCTGCTGGCGCTGCCCGTGGCAGAACGCTGGCTGCGTCAGGCGCAGCTTTCGCCGGGAGAGGGGCAGGTTTGCGCTCAGCCGTTGCTGATCCCGCTGCGGCTAAAAGTCTCTGCAGAGGAAAAGGCCGCGCTGGAAAATGCGCAGGGCGCACTGGTGGAATTGGGGATTGAATTTCAGGCAGATGCCCAGCATGTGACCATTCGGGCGGTGCCTTTACCCTTACGCCAACAAAATTTACAAATCTTGATTCCTGAACTGATAGGCTACCTGACGCAACAGTCAGCGCGTGAACCTGGTAATCTGGCGCAGTGGATTGCGCTTAATTTGATGAGTGAGCATACGCAGTGGACAATGGCTCAGGCCATTACCCTGCTGGCTGATGTGGAGCGGCTTTGCCCGCAGCTCGTGAAGGCGCCGCCGGGTGGTCTGTTACAACCTGTTGATTTACATACGGCGATGAATGCCCTGAAACATGAGTGATATCAGTAAGGCGAGCCTGCCAAAGGCAATTTTTTTGATGGGGCCTACGGCCTCGGGTAAAACGGCGCTAGCGATTGAATTGCGTAAAGTTTTGCCAGTAGAGTTGATAAGCGTCGATTCCGCCCTTATTTACAAAGGGATGGATATCGGGACGGCGAAGCCGGACGCTGAAGAGTTAAAGGCGGCTCCGCACCGATTGCTGGATATTCGCGATCCGTCGCAGGCGTATTCTGCTGCGGATTTCCGCCGCGATGCGCTGGCGGAGATGAGCGAGATCACTGCGGCGGGGCGTATTCCGCTGTTAGTGGGCGGTACGATGTTGTATTTCAAGGCATTGCTGGAAGGTCTTTCGCCGTTACCGTCGGCAGACCCGCAGGTCAGGGCCAGAATTGAGCAACAGGCGGCAGAGCAAGGGTGGGATGCGTTGCACCAACAGCTTCAGACAATCGATCCGGTTGCGGCTGCGCGTATTCATCCAAATGATCCGCAAAGACTTTCCCGGGCACTGGAAGTTTTTTTCATTTCGGGTAAAACTTTAACGGAACTGACGCAAACGTCAGGTGATGCTTTACCGTACCAGGTGCATCAGTTTGCCATCGCCCCAGCGAGCCGTGAGCTGTTGCATCAACGCATCGAGCAGCGTTTTCATCAGATGTTGGCTTCAGGATTTGAAGCAGAAGTTCGGGCGCTTTTTGCCCGTGGAGATTTGCATACGGACTTGCCTTCCATTCGTTGTGTGGGATACCGCCAGATGTGGTCATACCTTGAAGGCGAAATATCATACGATGAAATGGTTTATAGAGGTGTTTGCGCCACGAGGCAGTTGGCAAAGCGCCAGGTAACCTGGTTACGCGGTTGGGAAGGAGTGCACTGGCTTGACAGTGAGAAACCTGAGCAGGCGCGGAACGAAGTATTACAGGTTGTTGGTGCTATCGCGAACTGAATGTGTACAATTAAGGCGTATCGTGCGCAATTTTCAGAATCGAAAGATTCAAAGTACAAATAAGCATATAAGGAAAAGAGAGAATGGCTAAGGGGCAATCTTTACAAGATCCGTTCCTGAACGCACTGCGTCGGGAACGTGTTCCAGTTTCTATTTATTTGGTGAATGGTATTAAGCTGCAAGGTCAAATCGAGTCTTTTGATCAGTTTGTGATCCTGTTGAAAAACACGGTCAGTCAGATGGTTTATAAGCACGCGATTTCTACTGTTGTCCCGTCTCGCCCGGTTTCTCATCATAGTAACAATGCCGGTGGCGGTACCAGCAGTAACTATCATCACGGTAGCGGCGCGCAGGGTTCTGCGACGCAACAGGACAGCGAAGAGACCGAATAAGGTTTTTGGCTGTTTTACACACGGGGAGCCAGAATTTCTGCGTTCCCCGCTGATCTATATCGAGGGGTTGACGCTTGTTTGACCGTTATGACGCCGGTGAGCAGGCGGTACTGGTACACATCTATTTTTCGCAAGACAAAGATATGGAAGACCTCCAGGAGTTTGAATCTCTGGTCTCTTCCGCCGGTGTCGAAGCAATGCAGGTGATTACCGGTAGCCGTAAAGCACCGCACCCGAAGTACTTTGTTGGTGAAGGTAAAGCCGTTGAAATTGCGGAAGCCGTAAAAGCGACAGGCGCTGCCGTCGTATTATTCGATCATGCATTGAGTCCGGCCCAGGAACGTAACCTGGAGCGCCTGTGTGAGTGTCGTGTTATCGACCGCACTGGCCTTATCTTAGATATTTTTGCGCAGCGTGCACGTACCCATGAGGGGAAATTGCAGGTTGAACTGGCGCAGTTGCGCCATCTGGCTACGCGTCTTGTCCGTGGCTGGACCCACCTTGAAAGACAGAAAGGCGGGATTGGTTTGCGCGGTCCGGGTGAAACCCAGCTCGAAACCGACCGCCGTTTATTGCGAAACCGTATATTGCAGATCCAGTCGCGCCTGGAAAAAGTTGAAAAGCAACGTGAGCAGGGGCGACAGTCGCGCATTAAGGCGGATGTCCCGACCGTCTCGCTGGTGGGATATACCAACGCCGGAAAATCCACCCTTTTCAATCAGATAACCGAAGCCAGGGTCTATGCGGCAGATCAACTGTTTGCGACCCTGGATCCGACGCTGCGTCGCATTGACGTGGCGGATGTCGGGGAGACCGTGCTGGCGGATACCGTTGGGTTTATCCGTCATCTTCCGCACGATCTGGTTGCGGCGTTTAAAGCGACCCTCCAGGAAACGCGTCAGGCGACACTGTTGCTGCATGTGGTTGATGCAGCGGATGTGCGCGTGCAGGAAAACATCGACGCAGTGGATACGGTTCTCGAAGAGATCGATGCTCACGAGATCCCGTCCCTGATGGTGATGAACAAGATCGATATGCTGGATGACTTTGAACCGCGTATCGACCGGGATGAAGAGAACAAACCGATCCGTGTCTGGCTTTCCGCGCAGACAGGGGTTGGGATAC
The DNA here is from genome assembly GCF_050252275.1 of Citrobacter sp. Lineage (NCBI taxonomy): Bacteria > Pseudomonadati > Pseudomonadota > Gammaproteobacteria > Enterobacterales > Enterobacteriaceae > Citrobacter > Citrobacter sp. The sequence goes on from NZ_JBFWLF010000301.1 coordinate 3,072, forward strand.
CACAGCTTTTTCAGGCTTTGACGGAGCGACTTTCCGGCGAGGTGGCGCAGCATACGTTGCGTTTGCCGCCGCAGGAAGGGCGTCTGAGAAGCCGTTTTTATCAGCTTCAGGCAATAGAAAAAGAGTGGATGGAGGATGACGGTAGCGTAAGTCTGCAAGTTCGCCTGCCGATCGTTGACTGGCGTCGCCTCTGTAAACAAGAACCGGCTTTGGAAGACTATGTTGTCTGATCTGACGGATATGGCCTGAAGATTTTTTCGCCTCTGTACCTTGTGGAGGTTGAGCGGCAGGAAGGCGGCAAGTCCTGAAATTCTCTGGAGCATAGTCAACTATGTGACGGGAGCTGAGGGATGTAGCCAACGCATCTGCCGCGCAAAAAACACAGGTATAGCATCGCATAACAAATATGGAGCACAAACATGGCGTGGAATCAGCCCGGTAATAACGGACAAGACCGCGACCCGTGGGGAAGCAGCAAACCAGGCGGCAACTCTGAGGGAAATGGAAACAAAGGTGGTCGCGAGCAGGGGCCACCTGATCTCGATGACATCTTTCGCAAGCTGAGTAAAAAACTCGGTGGACTGGGAGGCGGTAAAGGTACCGGCTCTGGCGGCGGAAGCTCATCGCAAGGCCCGCGCCCGCATCTGGGCGGACGTGTCGTCTCCATCGCGGCGGCAGCTATCGTCATTATCTGGGCGGCGAGCGGTTTCTACACCATCAAAGAAGCAGAGCGCGGCGTGGTGACACGCTTTGGTAAGTTCAGCCATCTGGTTGAACCGGGCCTGAACTGGAAGCCGACGTTTATCGACGAGGTGACGCCGGTGAACGTGGAAGCCGTCCGCGAACTGGCCGCTTCCGGTGTGATGCTGACGTCAGATGAGAACGTGGTGCGTGTTGAGATGAACGTGCAGTACCGCATCACCGATCCGCAAAAATATCTGTTTAGCGTAACCAGCGCGGATGACAGTCTGCGTCAGGCGACCGACAGCGCCCTGCGCGGCGTGATCGGTAAATACACCATGGACCGTATCCTGACCGAAGGGCGTACCGTTATTCGTAGCGATACCCAGCGTGAACTGGAAGAGACCATTCGTCCGTATAACATGGGTATTACCCTGCTGGACGTCAACTTCCAGGCTGCACGTCCGCCGGAAGAGGTGAAAGCGGCGTTTGATGATGCCATTGCTGCCCGTGAGAACGAACAGCAGTACATCCGTGAAGCGGAAGCGTATACCAACGAAGTTCAGCCGCGTGCGAACGGTCAGGCACAGCGTATCCTCGAAGAGGCGCGTGCTTACAGAACGCAAACCATCCTGGAAGCGCAGGGTGAAGTGGCGCGCTTCGCGAAAATTCTTCCGGAATATAAAGCGGCGCCAGAGATTACCCGCGAGCGTCTGTATATCGAGACGATGGAAAAAGTGTTGAGCCATACCCGTAAAGTGTTGGTTAACGACAAAGGTGGCAATCTGATGGTTCTGCCATTGGATCAGATGCTGAAAGGCGCGAGCGCGCCAGCGGCAAAGAGCGATAGCGGTTCGAACCTGCTGCGTCTGCCCTCCACGTCTTCTTCCAGCAGCAGCGGAGCAAGCAACACCTCGTCCACCAGTCAGGGCGATATTATGGACCAACGCCGCGCTAACGCGCAGCGTAACGACTACCAGCGTCAGGGGGAATAACGATGCGTAAGTCAGTTATTGCGATTATCATCATCGTGCTGGTAGTGCTGTACACCTCAATTTTCGTGGTGAAAGAAGGCGAGCGCGGAATTAAGTTCCAGTTCAGCAGCGTCGTGCGTGATGCCGACAAAAAACCATTGATTTATGAGCCGGGTCTGCACTTTAAGGTACCGTTTATTCAGTCGGTGAAAATGCTCGACGCGCGTATCCAGACGATGGATAACCAGGCCGATCGCTTTGTCACCAAAGAGAAGAAAGACCTGATTGTCGACTCTTACATCAAATGGCGCATCAGCGATTTCAGCCGTTACTTCCTGGCGACGGGCGGCGGCGATATTTCTCAGGCCGAAGTTCTGTTGAAACGTAAGTTCTCTGACCGTTTGCGTTCTGAGATTGGTCGTCTGGATGTGAAAGACATCGTGACCGACTCCCGTGGTCGTCTGACCCTGGAAGTGCGTGACGCTCTGAACTCTGGCTCTGCCGGAACCGAAGACGAAGTGGCAACCCCGGCAGCAGATAACGCGATTGCCGAAGCCGCTGAACGTGTTCAGGCTGAAACCAACGGCAATGTGCCGGTGATCAACCCGAACAGTATGGCCGCATTGGGTATCGAAGTGGTCGACGTGCGGATCAAGCAGATCAACCTGCCGACCGAAGTGTCTGAAGC
>NZ_JBFWLF010000302.1:0-5405 GCF_050252275.1 Citrobacter sp.
TTCGGTTCAATAATCGGGTCATCTATCGGATCGATATCGTCGACGGGCGCCCAGGTATTGACCAGATACCAGTGGTTGCAATCCATGATCCCGTCGTCATTTTCACTTTCAACTCCGCGTAAAAGCGCGTAGTCATACCCCCCGGCAACCAGACGGCTTTGGGCAACAAATTCACCCGCAGAATCCCCTGCAACCTGGACAACTCGCGCACCGTTCAGATCACCAACCGCGACATTGCCTAATTCCTTCAACACGACCCGGGTTGTTCCTGCGGTGTTTCCCAAGACATTAAGCTGGTTAACCACCGGTTTTTGTTGCACTTGATCCTGTGTGCTGTTCAGGCTCAGTAAGCCATTGTCACTGTTGTAATCGCCCCTGACCGTCAGAACACTGCCTGACAGCGCCAGAGCATCGCGGTTGCCCTGCGGATCACCAAAGCTCAGCCTCCCACCAAGTTGAAGTGACTGAATGGTCTGACTGTAGCCGTTCAGATCGAGCGTGGCGCCCTCCCCGACAGTAAAATCAGAATTCGGGCTAAAACCTGTGACACTTCCGGCGCTGAGCGTTCCGCGACTGATGTGAGTATTTCCGGTATAACGATTATCGCCGCTCAGTTGCGTCGTACCCGGTCCGCTATGGTTGACATGACCGTAGCCTTTTATCGCTGCATTAAGAGAATAATCTTCGCTGGTGTGGTTAAAGTTCAGTGTTGCAGTACTATTTTTCTGATTTGTGTCACTCAGAATAATGAGCGGCGTCTCGATAGATCCTGCTTCTTGTGCGGTTTCACCGGGTTTGCCACCGATATTCAGTGTGGCGGTACTTCCTGTCCCTATGCCAAGCCAGATTCCCTCTCCTGTCTTAACTTTGCCGCCATTACTGATATTAAGTTCACCTTTGGCATCATTTGGCGTGGTTATAAAGCCCCCCAAAATGAGTAATGTACCAACCTCTAAACGAGAATTTTCGCCGTCTACATTCACGACGCCGTTTCCTTTAAGAGTTGAGTTTAACGTCTTTCCGACATAGCCAATATTCATATGTCTACTAACTGAAAGTTGACCACCGTTCAAAATATCCAGTCGGCCCTCTGCCTGATCGCCCACAACAGCCCAACCGGAACGGATCGACGAATTCTCACCTTCTATCGTGGTCAGCCCATTTGCATCAGCATAAAATTCACCGATGCGCAGTTCGTTAATATTAGAGATCTGACTTCCCTCTTTAACGGTTAATGTTCCGTCGCCGTTATTTTTGCCGACAAACAGATTCTTGCCACTGAGATCCCATTGCGCACCTTCGGTTAACGTCACAATTCCGACAGCACCATTACCAATCGCGCTTGCAGAGGATTTAATGGTGCGTCCTGTTATTGTGAGTTCACCTTTTGTGCCCTGACCGACGGTCAGGGAGCCAAACTCACGCCAACCAGGCTCGTTATTCACTTCCGCAGATAAAATGACCTGGGCATTTTCGTTAATAAGAACACTACTGTTCGCCGTCGTGGGCGTCCAGGATGCTGTTAATGTCTTTGTCGCTTTGAGTTTTTTCTCAATACACTCTGCGGCCGCTTCACTTTCGCAGCGTATATCCTCTGCCAACAGACCTGTCGGGGCAAAAAGACCGGTGGTGGCAAGCAACAGTCCTGGAATAACCGGCAACGGAGAGAGAGACTTTATTGATACCAGTGATGGCATCGATGCCTTTGCATCGACACGCGGGGTGTCATTCATTCCTGATTGAATAGCGTTCATAGATAATCCTCCTGATCATCGTTTAACATCCTGATATGCACTGATGGCATGCCGATGTTTTAAGAACGCCTTACGACCCTTATCAAGAGTTATTTTTAATCGCGCAGAAAATATGCGGACATTATCTGAAATTCAATCATCGGTGATAAGTTAATCCTGAAAACCGATGTTAGCGCATTGACACACCCAGCCTGTCGTTCATTTACTGGAATGTTCCCTTCTTTTACGTCAACTGGTAGTGCTTATCCGGCATCAGTTTCGCTGGAATGGTCGATTCATCATTCATCTCCAGCAGGTCAATTTCGATGGCATTACAGATAGCATCCAGGGGCAAATCGTTATTCTCTGTTCCAAACGGATCCTCCAGTTCTTCCGCCAGTGCATCCAGAGAGATGAAGGTATAGGAGATGAGGACCGAAATAAAAGGCGTCATGTAATGCAGATCGACCACCAGGGTGAAAGGCAGCATGATGCAAAACAGATAAACGGTGCGATGGAGGATCAGCGTATAGGCAAACGGGACCGGCGTATTGGCGATTCTTTCGCAACCGGCAAGAACGGCGGACATGTCATTTAAGCGATTGTTTAAACTATGAAACAGGATATCCGAGAGTTGCCCGTCTCGACGACGTGTCGCCAGCCATTCACCCATTATCAGTAAAATGCGGTTTGCCGGAGAGTGAGAGGCAAATACACGTTGCAGATCTTCCGTGCTAAGATACTTCGCCAGCGGCTCAGCCTGCGGTTTACGCCGCAGCGTCATGCGCAGACAGTGAGCGAAGGCGATTTGCAGTCGGACAAACTGCCCTAACTCGCGGTCATCCGGTAAGACCGTTTTGACTTCCCGCAGCAGTGAACGAGAAGCGATCATCAATTGTCCCCAGAGTTGACGCGCCTCAACATAACGGGAATAACAGGCGTTATTACGAAAACCCAAAAAGATAGCGATTGCCACACCGAGGATGCTGAACGGTGCAAGGGTAAATTTGATACCCAGCATCGTATACCACGGCAGCAGGACGATCACGACAATAGACAGCAGAAAATTAAGCAGCAAGCGGGAAGAGATTTTTGCCAGTACAGAGCCGTGCCAGACGAATATCAGGCGTAACCAGTGCTGTTGTGGACGAACGATCATGACGGTTTTCTGGAAAGAAACGAATCCTGCTATTAAACGTGATCTGGATCAAACATTCAAGCATGTCCAACGTGACGTTGTCACCTGCCTTATGCTAATAGACACGTTCATGCACAAGGCTAACAGAGGGAATAGTTATTAAATACACTGTATGTTGTAACTATAGTGCTTGTATAAGAAACCCGGCCTTAGCCGGGTCACTGCTTTAGCAAAGCGGTTTCACCGCTTCTCGCATTCCTTTTGACAGAATGGCATCGAGATCGGCAGTCACCTGCTCAACCAGCCCCGCCACTTTCGTCAGGTCTTGCTCCCAGTGTTCTTCTACCGCCAGCACGTCACTCACCAGTTGCTGAGTCGTCATCTGGCGATCGCCATGTTGGCTCCAGAGTTGCTGAAAACGGGTGATCCAGTGCGCATCGTCCTGAACCGGGTAAGCTTCCCCATTACGCTCACCGCGATAGAACGCAATCAGGGCGGCTAACGCGAAGGTCAGACGAGCCGGGAGTTGGCCGTTCGCCTTCTGCCCTGCCAACAACTGGGGAAGAATGCGGGTGCGGAATTTGGTCATCCCGTTCAACGCAATCGACAGCAACTGGTGCTTAATATAGGGGTTACGGAAACGTCCGGTAACCGCACTGGCAAATGACTCCAGTTCATCACGCGGCAGATCGAGAACCGGGATGATCTCCTCATAAATCGCTTTTTCCACAAAGGCGCAGATTTCGGTGTCATTCATCGCCTCGCCGACCGTATCCAGTCCTGCCTGGAATGCCACCGGTACCAGTGCCGTGTGCGCACCGTTAAGGATAGCCACTTTACGCTCTTTGTACGGCTTAATATCCTCAACAATCAGAATGTTAAGCGGATATTTATCGAGACGCAGTTCTGCTGCCAGTGATTTCGGTCCCTGGATCACAAACAGATAAAAGTGTTCGGCTGTATCGAGGAAACCATCGTGATAGCCCAGTTCGCTCTCCAGTTGCGCCGCTTCATCGCGCGGATAACCCGTGACAATACGGTCCACCAGCGTGGAACAGAAGACGTTTGCCTGATCCAGCCAGGTGATAAATGCCGCTGGCAGTGACCACTCCTGCGCATAGCGCAGCACCAGCTCACGTAGAGCATCACCATTATAATCAATCAGTTCGCAAGGGATGATGATCCAGCCTTTATCCGACGCGCCGTTGAAATGGCTGTAGCGTTCAAACAGCAGACGCGTCAGCTTCGCCGGATAACTTACCGCTGGCGCATCATCAAATTTATCACCGGCGTGATAACTGATACCCGCTTCCGTGGTGTTAGAGAACACAAAACGCATCTCAGGATTGTGCGCCAGTTTCAGGAACGCATCGTAATCACCGTAAACGCTGATTTCACGATTCACCGAACGAATCAGACGAGCATCGCTGACGGCTTCTCCCTGTTCATTCAGACCGCGAATGATTGTCGTATAAAGACCATCCTGGGTACTGAGCGAAGGTGGGAATGGACTTTCAATAGGTCGAACAATGACCACACCAGAATTCAGATCGGTATGTTCATTCAGCAGATCAACTTGCCAGTCAACAAAGGCGCGAAGGAAATTACCTTCACCAAACTGAATGATGCGTTCAGGATAGTGAGCACCGGGAAAATCGCGACGGTTAAGTGTTTTCACAATGGGTTCCCTTTCGATTAGTCATACAACCTGATTAAATTGGTAGAACAGGTTAGCAAAACTTTACGACAGTAAAACCCTGTTTTGATCAATTCATGACAACTATTTATAGAGATTTATAGAAAAGCGTGGTGCCGGTCAGCTTTCCATCTGGCATCAGCGCATAATCAGGGATCTCACCGGCTTTGAGCCAGCCGCAAGAGTGGTAGAACAACTCAGCATCGCTTCCTGTAGCGGTATCCAGCACCAGCTGCGTTTTTTGCTGCTGTATTGCGCACGTTTCCAGTGCCGTCATCAACTGACGAGCGAATCCCTGACGACGTGCGCTGGAGTGAACTAAAAGTTTCGCCACGTCCGCGCGATGAGGTTGATTTTCCGGCTGCTGGAGAATGAGTTGCACGGTACCGACAATCACACCTGAGGGGTTGTCGAGCGCAAGAACGACGCGCTCTCCTCTGCCCGCGCTTTGCGCGACGTCATGCCAGAATGCACGTGCTTTTGAACAGGTAAACGGTAATACAAAACTGACTGATGCGCCGCGCGTCACACAGTCGGTCAGGACGTCACAGAGCTCATCAATTCTCGCCTCGATAGCTCCCGCATCCAACACATAACAGGATTTTGCCAGGGTCATGTTGCCTCCGTAATTGAGACAACACCATGCACTTAACATTGTGATAACACAACGGGAAGTTCCATAGGATATTGTTATGCCAGATCGCTTCCAGCAAAGACGGTCTTATCCGTCCGGCGATCGCTGGTCCGATTACGACCTTCGTTCTTCGAGCGGTACAAACACTCGTCCGCTTCAACCATCAAGGTGTTGAAAACGTCCGTCAGCAAATGGGTGCCGATA
>NZ_JBFWLF010000303.1:0-5344 GCF_050252275.1 Citrobacter sp.
TCATCGCGTGCGAGGTACAGAGCATAAAGCAGCGTCCGTTGTTCGCTTCGATGATCGGTCTTAACATTGCCGCCAGCTGTCGCGCCGCGCCCGGTTGATTGGGTTGTGGCAGATTACGCGGCACACAGAGCAGGGCCTGACGGGTGTAATCAAACGGACTCGGCAACAGCATTGATTCCGCTTCTTCAATCCCCAGACGCGCCGTAAAGTGATGCAGGTCATCATTCACCGACAGCGTTGCCGAGGTGAAAATCCAGCTTCCTGGCTTCTGCGCCATCACCTCTTTGAACTTGTCCGCCACCGTCAGCGGGGTCAGCGCGAGGGTAAAATTGCGCGAGGTACATTCGTACCAGTAGCTATAACCGGGCTGGTTGATCTCTTTCAACCGTTTGAGACGTGCGCGATACAACGTAGCGCGCTCAAACGCGGCATCAAGCAACGCCGAACGTCCAAGGGACAATTTCGCCACGTCGTAACACAGCTCCAGCGTATCATCGAGCAGTAAAAACGCGCGCTGCACCCGCTGATCGGCCAGCAGTTCACGCAGGTTGCCGCGATATCCCGGCTCACCCAGTTGCAAGCGGAAATCCTGCGCGCTTTGCGCCAGACGGTCGGCGCATTTCTGTAACTGCTGGGTGTCTTTCAGCTCGGTACGATAGGCAATGGTGATGTCCTTCGCCAGATCCATTAGCTGACGACTGGAGAGCGACTGGCCAAAATACTGGCTGGCGATGTCCGGTAGCTGATGAGCTTCATCGAAAATCATCACCTCCGCCTCCGGGATCAGCTCACCGAAACCGCTCTCTTTGACCACCATATCGGCCAGAAACAGGTGATGGTTCACCACTACCACGTCCGCGTCCATCGCCTTTTTACGTGCTTTCACCACAAAACAGTCTTTATACAACGGGCAGTCGCTGCCGAGGCAGTTGTCGTTGGTGCTAGTGACCAGCGGCCAGGCCTGAGAATCCTCGGCTACGCTGACACAGGTACTGATGTCGCCATCTTCGGTCTGATTCGACCACGAGCGCAGCAGGATCACATCGCTTAAGGTCTGAACAGGCAGATCGCCACCCGCCAGCGCCTGCTGTTCAAGGCGCTCCAGGCATAAATAGTTTGAACGTCCTTTCAACAGGGCCAGCCTTCCGGTGTACTTCAGCGCTTTAGCCACCGTTGGCAGATCGCGGCTGTATAGCTGATCCTGCAACGCCTTCGAACCGGTCGAGATAATCACTTTCTTTTTTGCGCGCAGCGCCGGTGCCAGATAAGCGTAGGTTTTCCCTGTCCCCGTTCCGGCTTCTACCACCAGAGGCTGTGATTTTTGGATGGACTGAGCGACGGCCATCGCCATCTGCCGCTGTGGTTCGCGCGGTTTGAAACCCGGTATCGCTTTAGCCAGTTGACCTTCTGGTGCAAAATCGTCCGTCACACTACCCCCTGTTGATTTGAACAGGGATTATGTCAGGCCGCAACGGCTTACGCCAGTTGAAGAGGTGACGCCGCCCTGACAATATGGCAGTCTTGCCATTTTATGCAGAACGTAAAAGAGGAAGGCTTTATGACTATCATCCGTATTGATGCCGAAGATCGTTGGTCTGACGTGGTGATCCACAACAACACGCTCTACTACACTGGCGTACCGGCAAACCTTGATGCCGATGCCTTCGAGCAGACCGCCAACACGCTGGCACAGATTGACGCCGCGCTGGAACAGCAAGGCAGCAACAAGTCACGCATTCTTGATGCCACCATTTTCCTTGCCGATAAGCATGATTTCGCAGCGATGAACAAAGCCTGGGACGCCTGGGTTGTGGCCGGTCATGCGCCGGTACGCTGCACGGTTCAGGCTGGATTAATGAACCCGAAATATAAAGTTGAGATTAAAATCGTCGCCGCGGTGTAAGCCGGGGCTACTCGTCTTCGTCTTCAAAACGCGCCACAATCCGCTCACCGGTATGGGTGGCGCGCAACTCTTCGGCCACCAACGCAATCGCCTGACCGCTGCTCATTCCCTGTGACATCAGTTCCTGAATACGCTCAACCGCTTTCTGTTGCTGTTCGTGACTGAGTGAAGGTAAACCTGCAAACATCGTTAACTCCTGCTAAATTGTCTGCGCTAATTATTTCATGCAACCCGGAACATAGCCAGCACAGTCAGGATCAATGAAGACGTTATCTCCCGCTATTATCACGCTCCCCTGGCGTCAGGACGCCGCCGAACAGTATTTCGCGTCAATAAGCCATCTGCCGTGGGCGATGCTGCTGCATTCCGGTCACGCGGATCACCCACATAGCCGTTTTGACATTGTGGTAGCCGATCCGCTTTGCACCGTGAAAACGCACGGCGAAACCACGCAGATTTGCGATGCGCAAGGCTGTCGTCTTACTCATGACGATCCGCTGGCCGTCCTGCAAAGCGCACTGACCGTGCTGAATCTTCAGCCGCCAGTGAACGCCGATTTACCGTTCCAGGGTGGCGCGCTGGGGTTATTTGGCTACGATCTGGGACGCCGCTTCGAATCTTTACCCAGCTATGCCCGGCAGGATATCGCGCTGGCGGACATGGCGATAGGCCTCTACGACTGGGCGCTGATTGTCGATCATCAGCGCCAGACCGTGAGCTTACTCAGCCACACGGACGCCCACGCCAGACTCGCCTGGCTGGAAAGCCAGCAACCTCCTGCGCGTGTGCCGTTCAGGCTAACCACCGACTGGCAATCGAACATGACGCGTGAGCAATACGGCGAAAAATTCCGCCAGGTGCAGGCGTATCTGCACAGTGGCGACTGCTATCAGGTCAATCTGGCCCAGCGTTTTCAGGCGTCTTATCAGGGCGATGAGTGGCTGGCCTTCGCGCGGCTCAATCAGGCGAACCGCGCCCCGTTCAGCGCGTTTTTACGCCTGGATGACGGCGCCATTCTGAGCCTGTCGCCTGAACGGTTTATTCTTCTGGCTGATGGCGACATTCAGACCCGCCCCATTAAGGGCACCCTGCCGCGATTGCCGCAGGAAGAGGCAGACCGGAAACAGGCGCAGAAACTGGCGAACTCAGCAAAGGATCGGGCGGAAAACGTAATGATTGTCGATCTGATGCGCAACGACATTGGTCGCGTGGCGGTACCGGGTTCGGTGAAGGTGCCGGAACTGTTCGTGGTTGAACCCTTCCCGGCGGTGCATCATCTGGTCAGCACCGTGACCGCGCGGTTACCCCCCACACGGCATGCTAGTGACCTGCTCCGCGCCGCGTTTCCGGGCGGCTCGATTACCGGGGCACCGAAAGTGCGCGCCATGGAAATTATTGATGAGCTGGAACCCCACCGCCGTAACGCCTGGTGCGGCAGCATCGGTTATCTGAGCGTCTGCGGCAATATGGATACCAGCATTACCATCCGCACCCTGACCGCCGTGAATGGTCAACTGTACTGTTCCGCTGGCGGCGGTATTGTCGCCGATAGCGAGGAACAGGCGGAATATCAGGAAACCTTTGATAAAGTGAATCGTATCCTGCAACAACTGGAGAACTGAGACATGGAGAACAAGAGCCTGACGCTGGATGATTTTCTATCGCGCTTCCAACTTTTGCGCCCGCAGATTAATCGCGAGTCGCTGAACCTGCGCCAGGCCGCCGTGCTCATTCCTGTGGTTCGCCGCCCCCAGCCAGGGCTGCTGTTGACCCAGCGTTCGGTGCATTTACGCAAACACGCCGGGCAGGTGGCCTTCCCCGGCGGCGCGGTTGACAGCACCGACGCCTCTCTCATTGCCGCCGCGCTGCGTGAAGCCGAAGAAGAAGTGGCAATCCCGCCAGAAGCCGTTGATGTGATCGGCGTGCTGCCGCCGGTGGACAGCGTAACCGGCTTCCAGGTCACGCCGGTAGTGGGCATTATTCCGCCTAATCTGCCTTACCGCGCCAGCGAAGACGAGGTTTCCGCCGTCTTTGAAATGCCGCTGGCGCAGGCGCTGCATTTAGGCCGCTATCACCCGCTGGATGTCTGGCGTCGCGGGGATTCGCATCGCGTGTGGCTTTCCTGGTATGAGCATTATTTCGTCTGGGGAATGACCGCCGGAATTATTCGTGAACTGGCGCTACAAATTGGTGTGAAGCCCTGACTATACTTATCTTTACGCGCAGAAGACACAACCTGAAACTCCCGTCACAACATTAGTAAAAACGCGGTTACCCATTAGTTTAATTCATGTGAATAGTTAAGCCGATCCCCGCGTTCCCTCTTACACTATGCGCAGTTATTACATCGTTTCTGGAAGTTTCCAGTCACCCTGTCAGGAGTATTATCGTGATTAGTCTATTCGACATGTTTAAGGTGGGGATTGGTCCCTCATCTTCCCATACTGTAGGGCCTATGAAGGCGGGTAAACAGTTCGTCGATGACCTGGTCGAAAAAGGATTACTGGATAGCGTTACTCGTGTTGCCGTCGACGTGTATGGTTCACTGTCGCTCACGGGTAAAGGTCACCACACCGATATCGCCATTATTATGGGTCTGGCAGGCAATGAGCCAGCCACCGTGGATATTGATAGTATCCCAGGTTTCATCCGCGACGTAGAGGCGCGCGGTCGCCTGCTGCTGGCGCACGGTCAGCACGAAGTGGATTTCCCCCAAAACGACGGCATGCGTTTTCATAACGGCAACCTGCCGCTGCACGAAAACGGCATGCAGATCCATGCGTATAACGGCGATGTCGTCGTTTACAGCAAAACCTACTACTCCATCGGCGGCGGTTTTATCGTCGATGAAGAGCACTTTGGTCAGGATGCGGCAAATGAGGTAAGCGTTCCTTATCCGTTCAAATCTGCAACCGAGTTGCTGGAGTACTGCAACAACACTGGCCTGTCCCTTTCCGGACTGGCGATGCAGAACGAACTGGCCTTGCACGACAAAAAAGAGATTGAAGAATACTTCGGTCATGTCTGGCAGACCATGCAAGCCTGTATCGATCGCGGTATGAATACCGAAGGCGTATTGCCGGGTCCACTGCGCGTTCCGCGTCGCGCCTCTGCGTTGCGTCGGATGTTGGTTTCCAGCGATAAACTCTCTAACGACCCGATGAATGTGATCGACTGGGTGAACATGTTCGCCCTCGCGGTCAACGAAGAGAACGCGGCAGGCGGTCGGGTGGTCACCGCGCCAACCAATGGCGCGTGCGGTATCGTGCCAGCCGTTCTGGCCTACTACGATCACTTTATTGAGTCCGTCAGCCCCGATATTTATACCCGCTACTTCCTGGCGGCAGGCGCCATCGGCGCGTTGTATAAGATGAATGCCTCGATTTCGGGAGCGGAAGTCGGCTGTCAGGGCGAAGTGGGCGTGGCCTGCTCAATGGCGGC
>NZ_JBFWLF010000304.1:0-5340 GCF_050252275.1 Citrobacter sp.
CCAGCAGCAGCGTTGCCGGACGATTACCGCAAACCTGGTGGAACAATTCCGTCGGGTTTTTGCGATAGGCGGCATCGCAGGTAATGAGTTCAAGTGTCGGTTTTGATGTCTGCATGGTTATTCTCAGTAATTTTGTTCAAAAAAAAGCCCGCGCTGTTGGCGGGCCGGGTATCTGGTGGCGATCTACACGCGAAATACACTGCCCGAAATCAGGAAGTGCGCCACCCACCGTGCAGAACAAACGTTGCTTTCATTTCGATACCCTTTTGCTTGTGAACTTTTGTACTAGTTAACTAGTTCGATGGGTTATTGTCAACACCTGATTTCAGTAAATTTGCCGGAACCGTTATGATGCGCAGGAAAGACTATTTTTGAGAGACGGGAGTTCGCCTTGAGCGACACGAATTATGCAGTGATTTATGACCTGCACAGTCACACCACGGCATCCGATGGACGGCTGACGCCAGAAGCGCTAGTCCACCGCGCCGTCGAGATGCGTGTAGGCACGCTGGCGATTACCGACCATGACACCACAGCCGCGATCCCCGCGGCAAGCGAAGAAATTTCACGTTCTGGCCTTGCGCTAAATTTGATCCCTGGCGTTGAGATCTCCACGGTCTGGGAAAACCACGAAATCCATATTGTGGGTCTGAATATTGATATTGAAAATCCGGCGATGTGCGCGTTTCTGGCGCAACAGACGGAACGCCGACAGCAGCGGGCGCGGCTCATCGCTGACCGCCTGGAAAAAGCGCACATCACCGGCGCATGGGAAGGGGCATTGCGCCTGGCCGATGGCGGCGCGGTGACCCGTGGCCATTTCGCCCGTTATCTGGTGGAGTGTGGTAAAGCGACCACCATGGCGGATGTGTTTAAAAAGTATCTCGCGCGCGGGAAAACAGGATACGTTCCGCCACAGTGGTGTACAATAGAACAAGCTATTGATGTCATTCATCATTCTGGCGGTAAGGCGGTACTGGCCCATCCTGGGCGGTATGATCTTAGCGCTAAGTGGCTGAAAAGGCTGGTGGCGTATTTTGCGCAACATCGTGGTGATGCGATGGAAGTCGCGCAGTGCCAACAGTCCCCGAATGAGCGCACGCAACTGGCTACGCTCGCCCGCCAGCATCAGCTATGGGCATCGCAAGGATCTGATTTTCATCAACCTTGCCCGTGGATCGAGTTGGGTCGCAAGCTCTGGCTGCCGGCAGGCGTTGAAGGCGTCTGGCAGACGTGGGAGCAGCCACAGAACACCACAGTGAGGGAAGTATGAGCCAGTTTTTTTATATTCATCCTGATAACCCACAGCAGCGCCTGATCAACCAGGCGGTTGAGATTGTGCGTAAGGGCGGGGTGATTGTGTATCCAACCGACTCCGGCTACGCGCTCGGTTGTAAAATTGAAGACAAAGGCGCGATGGAACGGATTTGCCGTATTCGCCAGTTGCCGGATGGACATAACTTCACCCTGATGTGTCGCGATCTGTCCGAACTGTCGACCTATTCGTTTGTCGACAACGTGGCTTTTCGCCTGATCAAGAACAATACGCCGGGCAACTACACCTTCATCCTGAAGGGGACGAAAGAGGTACCGCGTCGGTTGTTGCAGGAAAAACGTAAGACCATTGGTCTGCGCGTGCCGTCGAACCCGATCGCGCTCGAACTATTGCAGACGCTGGGCGAGCCGATGCTCTCTACCTCGCTGATGCTGCCAGGCAGTGATTTTACCGAGTCCGATCCGGAAGAAATTAAAGATCGACTGGAAAAGCAGGTGGACCTGATTATTCATGGCGGTTATCTGGGCCAGCAACCCACAACGGTGATTGATTTAACCGATGATTCTCCGGTTGTCTTGCGTGAAGGCGTCGGAGACGTTAAACCTTTCTTATAAGGACGCAACTCTGTATACTACGCGGCCTTAAAATGGCGCTGAAAAGCGCCGTTGATTCTCCTGTTCGACGCCTGTGAAGGCGACAGCTAAAGGAAGCTCTATGAGCGAAAAGTTACAGAAAGTGCTGGCGCGCGCTGGCCACGGCTCCCGCCGTGAAATTGAATCCATCATTGCAGCAGGTCGCGTCAGCGTAGACGGCAAAATTGCCACGCTGGGCGATCGCGTTGAAGTGACTCCCGGCCTGAAAATTCGTATCGACGGTCACCTGATTTCGGTGAAAGAGTCGGCGGAACAAATTTGTCGCGTTCTGGCCTATTACAAGCCGGAAGGTGAACTGTGCACGCGTAACGACCCGGAAGGTCGTCCTACGGTGTTTGATCGCTTACCGAAACTGCGCGGTGCTCGCTGGATTGCGGTAGGGCGTCTGGACGTTAATACCTGCGGTCTGCTGCTGTTCACTACCGATGGTGAACTGGCAAACCGCCTGATGCATCCGAGCCGTGAAGTTGAACGTGAATACGCGGTGCGCGTCTTTGGCCAGGTTGACGATGCTAAACTGCGCGATCTAAGCCGTGGCGTGCAGCTGGAAGACGGTCCGGCGGCGTTCAAGACCATCAAGTTCAGCGGTGGTGAAGGGATCAACCAGTGGTACAACGTCACCCTGACCGAAGGGCGCAACCGTGAAGTGCGTCGGCTGTGGGAAGCCGTTGGCGTGCAGGTAAGTCGTCTGATTCGCGTACGCTACGGTGATATTCCGCTGCCGAAAGGTCTGCCGCGCGGCGGCTGGACGGAACTGGATCTCGCCCAGACCAACTATCTGCGTGAGCTGGTGGAACTGGAGCCGGAAACCACCTCGAAAGTGGCGGTAGAGAAAGATCGTCGCCGCATGAAGGCAAATCAGATTCGCCGTGCCGTGAAGCGTCACAGCCAGGTGAGCGGCGGTCGCCGTGCAGGCGGTCGTAGTAACAACGGTTAATCCGCTATCCCGTAATTGCTAAAAGGCCCCGAGGGGCCTTTTTTAATAGTCAATCCCCATCTGGGCTTTGACCCCTGCCTCAAAGGCATGTTTGACCGGTCGCAGTTCACTGACGGTATCGGCCAGTTCGAGAATATCCCGATGGCAGCCGCGACCGGTGATGATCACCGTCTGGTGAGACGGGCGCGCATTCAGCGCGTTAATCACCTCTTCAAGCGGCAGATAGTCGTATGCCACCATATAAGTCAGTTCGTCCAGCACCACCATATCCAGTTGCGGATCGGCAAGCATGCGTTTGCCGTGATCCCATACAGCCAGACAGGCTGCGGTGTCAGCTTCGCGGTTTTGCGTCTCCCATGTAAACCCGGTCGCCATCACCTGAAATTCAACGCCGTGCGGCTCCAGCAGGTTACGCTCGCCGTTGGGCCAGGTCCCCTTGATAAACTGCACCACGCCGACCTTTTTACCGTGTCCCACTGCGCGAGTGGCGGTGCCGAAGGCGGCGGTGGTTTTTCCTTTCCCGTTGCCGGTGAAGACAATCACGATGCCGCGTTCGTCCTGGGCCTGGGCTACCCGGGCGTCAACCCGGTCCTTCACGCGCTGCTGGCGCTGTTGATAGCGTTCTTCACTCATTGGGCGATTCCTGGTTTGCGGCCCGGTTGGGCGTCGAAGGTCATGCCGGTCTTGCGGCGGCTGTCGTCGCCCATTAGCCACAGGTACAGCGGCATAATATCGGCGGGTGTTTTGAGTTTTTGCGGATCTTCCGTTGGAAAGGCGTTGGCGCGCATCCCGGTACGGGTGCCGCCCGGATTGATGCAATTTACGCGCAGCGGACGGTTTTGGTACTCATCTGCCAGCACCTGCATCATGCCTTCGGTAGCAAATTTAGAGGCCGCGTAGGCGCCCCAGTTAGCACGACCCTGCTGGCCCACGCTGGAGGAGGTGAAGACTAACGATCCGGAATCTGACTTAAGTAATAAAGGAAGCAATGCCTGGGTCAGCATAAACGTTGCATTGACATTGACCTGCATAACCTGTTGCCAGACCTGCGGGTCCTGCTCGATCATCGGACAGACGTCACCCAGTAAACCAGCATTGTGTAAGACGCCGTCCAGTCGCGGATACTGTCCGCCGATGCGCTGCGCCAGTTGATGACAGTCATCAGCGGTGCAGGTTAACAGATCGAGTGTAAACCACTGCGGCTGGCGGTCCGTTTGCTGGGTAATGCTGTCGGCGACGTGGCGCAATTTTTCATCATTACGGCCGAGCAAAATGACGTTGGCGCCGTAGCGAGCGTAGGTCAGGGCCGCTTCACGGCCAATGCCGTCGCTGGCGCCGGTCACCAGAATAATGCGATCCTGCAGGAGGTCTTGTTTCGGTTGATAATGCATGGGGACTCCTCGGCGACATGCCTGGTCGCTCTGCTTCTCGTTGGTGTGTCGGGTTTATGCCTGAAACAGGACTCAATTTCAATCAGCCAACGGCGATAACGCCCTAAAATGAACACTTTGTCATACTTTTATCCATCCGCATATCCCGCGAGACGACGCATTACACCTGTTGTACACTGAGCCGACGCTAAGTTGTTTAACCAAGGTGGGACGTGTGGAATTGTTGTCTGAATATGGCTTGTTTTTAGCAAAAATCGTGACCGTTGTGCTGGCTATCGCGGCGATTGCCACCATTATCGTGAATGTTGCCCAACGTAAGCGCCAGCGTGGCGAACTGCGGGTTACCAACCTCAGCGAACAATATAAAGAAATGAAGGATGAACTGGCGATGGCGCTGCTCGATAGCCATCAACAGAAACTCTGGCATAAAGCGCAAAAGAAAAAGCATAAGCAGGAAGTGAAAGCCGCCAAAGTAAAAGCCAAACGGGGCGACAGCGACACGTCGGATAAACCGCGCGTCTGGGTGCTGGATTTCAAAGGCAGTATGGATGCCCACGAGGTCAGTTCACTGCGTGAAGAGGTGACGGCCGTACTGGCGGTGGTGAAACCGCAGGACCAGGTGGTGGTGCGTCTGGAAAGCCCTGGGGGCGTTGTGCACGGCTACGGCCTTGCCGCATCACAACTGCAACGCTTACGCGATAAAAAGATCCCGTTGACCGTGACCGTGGATAAAGTCGCGGCGAGTGGCGGTTACATGATGGCCTGTGTGGCGGACAAAATTGTCTCCGCACCCTTCGCGATTGTCGGTTCGATTGGCGTGGTTGCGCAGATCCCCAACTTCAACCGTTTCCTGAAAGGCAAGGATATCGATATCGAGTTGCATACCGCCGGACAGTACAAACGGACGTTGACGCTGCTGGGTGAGAACACCGAAGAAGGGCGGCAGAAGTTTCGTGAGGATTTAAACGAAACCCATCACCTGTTTAAAGATTTTGTCCATCGTATGCGTCCGACTCTGGACATTGAACAGGTTGCGACGGGTGAACACTGGTACGGACAGCAGGCGCTGGAGAAAGGGCTCAT
>NZ_JBFWLF010000305.1:0-5313 GCF_050252275.1 Citrobacter sp.
GTTTTTATTGGTTTTATTATTTTTTATTAATGTGATATTTTGGCTTTTGCTATTCCATATTTACATTTTGTAGGGTGACAGGGTTAATTTAATTTGCTATGCGGAAAATCCAATTTGTGACATTGATTGGAAAAGGAAAATCTTCAAATAACCAATTTTTGCTATCACGAATCGTCCTGTCTAATTACATTCAGGCACTCTACACGCTGTCTTTGAATAAATAGATGGCAAGAAATTGCTATAACAACACGATTTTTCCAGGTCTGAGAATGCGCAGTTTGCCAACAATTTTCAGCGGCCTCTTCCTATAGTAGGTATCGTTGTACTCTACGACCAGCAAGGGTCCGCTGGTAAGGACACGAACGCTTCTAAGAAGGTGTCACAATGAATGATTCACTGAAAGCGCAATGCATTGCCGAGTTTTTGGGTACCGGATTGTTTTTGTTTTTTGGTATCGGCTGCCTTAGCGCACTGAAAGTCGCAGGCGCCAGTCTGGGTCTCTGGGAAATTTGTATTATTTGGGGTCTGGGTATTTCGCTTGCGGTTTATCTGACGGCGGGAATTTCCGGAGCGCATTTGAACCCGGCCATCACGGTTGCACTCTGGTTATTTGCCTGCTTCCCGGGACGTAAAGTTCTGCCTTACACCATCGCACAGGTTGCGGGGGCATTTGGTGGCGCGGTGCTGGCTTATCTGCTTTACGGCAATTTATTCACCGAGTATGAAACTGCCCACAACATGGTTCGTGGCAGCGCAGATAGCCTCTATCTGGCCAGTATTTTCAGTACCTATCCGGCGGCCGCACTGAGCGTGTGGCAGGCGGCTGGGGTCGAAATCGTCATCACCTCTATCCTGATGGGGTTGATCATGGCGCTGACCGATGATGGTAACGGTGTGCCTAAAGGGCCACTGGCACCGCTGCTGATCGGTATTCTGGTGGCGGTGATTGGGGCATCCACAGGCCCATTAACCGGCTTTGCCATGAACCCGGCGCGTGATTTTGGTCCTAAGCTGTTCGCCTGGATGGCAGGTTGGGGAGATATTGCGATGACTGGCGGACGCGATATTCCGTACTTTATTGTGCCGATTATTGCGCCATTGATTGGTGCATGTGCGGGCGCGGCTATCTATAAGTACCTTATCGGTAAAAATTTGCCCTGTAATACGTGTAAAATCGAAGAGACGGACGCGTAATTTTGGCTGGCGTGGCTAATATCACGTCTTTAATTTCTTTTTCGTGATCTGCTTTCACGAACTGACTAAAAAGTCTCCCCACCCAGGGAGACTTTTGTTATTGTCCCTTGTGCTTTCTGTCATTTACATACAAGGATGGGGATGATAAGAAGTAAATGTAAAATTTATGTTTTCATTATAACAATGGATTAACTGAGGGATTTTATCATGATTTCTGCGAGCACCCTGAACTCAGAACTCATTAATAAAATCGCACAGGATTTTGCGCAAGCGACCAGCCTGGCTGTTGTGGTTGTCAATATTCACGGTGATGAGATTTCTGAGCTGTTTAATTTCACACCTTTTTGCCAACTGATGCGTCAGCATCCGCAACACAGTACCCGGTGTCGTATGAGCGATCGCTGTGGGGGACTGGAAGCGTCAAAATCGGATCAACCCTGTATCTATCGCTGCCATGCCGGGCTTACCGATTTCTCTATTCCTCTCGTGATCGCAGGCCATCTTGTTGGATTCGTTCTGTGCGGCCAGGTGCGTTTACGTAACGATGATGGTGCCGATCTGCTCGATATCATGAAGGTTGACGATCGCTGGCAGGCCGATCCTGAACTGCTCAATGAGTTCAGTAATGTCCCGGAAATGGACTATTCTCGCGTGATGGCCTCGGCGGATCTGCTCAAACTCATTGTTGAAAACTGCCTCAAGAAGCAACTCAATTTCGTGGTGATCAAAGACAGCACGCAACCTGCTGAGCCTTCACGCCCGACCCGCGCCGCCAGCCCTCATGACAGCAAAATGAAAAAGGCGTTACGCTATATTGATGCCCACTTGTCAGACGATCTTCGCCTTGAAGATGTGGCCTCGCACGTATATCTGAGTCCATACTACTTCAGCAAACTGTTCAAAAAATATCAGGGTATTGGTTTTAACGCGTGGGTCAATCAACAGCGCATGGCCAGTGCCAGAGAGCTGCTTTGTCACAGTGACTGGAGCATTGCCAGTATTGCACGCAATTTAGGTTTTTCGCAAACCAGCTATTTTTGCAAAGTGTTCCGTCAGACTTATCAGGTTACGCCGCAGGCCTATCGGCAAAAAATAAATGAAAACTTGCCTGCAGAATCGGCATAAATAGCAATATTTTGCTATTGCCGATTTTTGATATTCCCGCGTAATCCGGTCATTTATAATGGTTAAGCGTTTTTAGTACAGCAATAAATTGTCATAGCGCAATAAAATATCGCTCTTTGCGGAATAAACTTCACCAGTTTTTATTTCTGTGATGAGATACAGTGTCATTGTTAAGAGGTTTCATTATTCTCTTGCATGACATTTCATTCAGAATTGTATTATTGCGGCGTTTTTTGTTGATAAAAAATGCGTAACGAATAAGTAACGAAAAGTATTGTTGTGATGAGGAGAATTCAATCTGTTCATCATTTAAGCCGACAGGTTTGACACATTTGTGTCTGGGAAGGGGGTGAAAATCCCCCGCAGCCCCCGCTGCTGTGATGCTGACAACCCCGTGAAGACCACTGATCGCAAGATTGGGAAGGACGGGCGAGGACGACGCTAAGCCAGAAGACCAGCCTGTCGGATACTACCAACAACTTCGGTGGGAAGTGGGTTGCTCAGATGCGTACAGTCGGAAGACTGGGTGTCAGTACATCCCTACCACCCTGAACAGGATCAGGGTCATGGCGGCAAAGCAGTACGCGTTTGTTCTGGCAGGTACCGGTAGCGGCTGTGGTAAAACCACAGTGACGCTGGGCTTGCTGAACGTGATGAAACAACGTGGTTTACGCGTCCAGCCCTGCAAAGTCGGCCCTGACTACCTTGACACCGCCTGGCATACTGCCATCAGCGGTACCGCCTCCCGTAATCTCGACAGTTTCATGCTCCCCGAGCCGGTGCTTAATGCGCTGTTCCGCGAACAGATGCAGGATGCAGATATTGCAGTGATCGAAGGGGTGATGGGGCTGTTCGACGGTTACGGTACAGATCCTGACTATTGCAGTACCGCCGCGATGGCCAAACAGTTGGGCTGTCCGGTCATTCTGCTGGTTGACGGGAAAGCCGTTTCTACTTCCATTGCCGCCACGGTGATGGGCTTCCAGCATTTCGACCCGACGCTGAACATTGCCGGCGTCATCGTTAACCGCGTAAACAGTGAGTCCCATTTCCAGTTGCTGAAAACCGCTATCGAGCACTACTGCGCTGTGCCGGTGCTGGGTTACGTCCCGCGCGTTGATGGCGTCGCGCTACCCGAACGGCATCTGGGACTGGTAACCGCGCGTGAGTCCGTCGTCAATCAACAATCGTGGCAGGATTTCGCCGCCCGGCTGGAAAGTACGCTGGATATCGATCGGTTGCTGGCGTTAAGCCACATTCAGGCATTGCCGCCAGGCGAATGGCCAGAACGTCCTGCGCCCAACGCCGGAGAAGGACTGACGCTGGCGATGGCTGATGATGAGGCCTTTAATTTTTATTATCCCGATAACGTGGCGCTGCTGGCGCGTACCGGCGTCAACATTGTGCGCTTCAGCCCGCTCCACGATCGCGAATTACCCGATTGTCAAATGGTCTGGCTGGGCGGCGGTTATCCGGAACTGCACGCGTCCGCGCTGGCGGCCAATACCACTATGCTGACAAGCCTGCGCGAGGCGCATCAGCGCGGTGTCGCCATTTATGCCGAATGCGGCGGATTAATGTACCTCGGCAGCCTGCTGGAAGATGCCGACGGGGTTGAGCATCGCATGGCCGATATCCTTCCCGGTCGCAGCAAAATGGGTAAACGGCTGACCCGCTTTGGCTATTGTGAAGCGCGGGCTTTGCAGCCCACGCTGCTGGCCGCGGAAGGCGATGTGCTGCGCGGTCATGAATTCCATTACTCCGATTTTTCCCCTGAAACCCCCGCTGTACTGGCTTGCCGTAAAGTCCGTGACGGTCAGACGGTGCAGGCGTGGTCCGGTGGCTGGCGAACGGGCAACACCTTCGCCAGCTACCTGCACGTTCATTTCGCCCAACGTCCGTTAATGCTTAATCACTGGCTGAATGCCGCGCGGGAGGCGTTATGACGCTACTGGCATGGTGTGTGGCCTGGCTTCTCGATGTCGTGATTGGCGACCCACCAGACTGGCCGCATCCGGTGCGCTGGATAGGCAATCTGATCACTGCCGTGCAGCGGATTATCCGCCGCTACTGCCACAGCGACCGGGCGTTACGCATTGGTGGTGGGGTGATGTGGCTGGTGGTTGTCGGCTTGACGTGGGCGGTTGCCTGGGGCGTGTTGCACCTGGCGGCGTGGATTCATCCTTGGCTCGGTTGGGTCGTTGAAGTCTGGATGATTTTCACCGTGCTGGCGGGGCGCTGTCTGGCAACGGCGGCGCAAGAGGTTGAGCGCCCGCTGCGCGAAGGTAACCTTGCACAAAGCCGCGAAAAGCTCTCGTGGATTGTGGGGCGCGACACATCGCAACTTCAGCCAGAACA
The DNA here is from genome assembly GCF_050252275.1 of Citrobacter sp. Taxonomy (NCBI): domain Bacteria; kingdom Pseudomonadati; phylum Pseudomonadota; class Gammaproteobacteria; order Enterobacterales; family Enterobacteriaceae; genus Citrobacter; species Citrobacter sp. The sequence goes on from NZ_JBFWLF010000305.1 coordinate 4,678, forward strand.
GATCAACCGGGCGGTCGTGGAAACCGTGGCGGAGAATACGGTTGACGGCATTATCGCGCCGCTGTTCTTCCTCTTAATTGGCGGCGCGCCGCTGGCGATGGCCTACAAAGCGGTGAATACCCTGGATTCCATGGTGGGTTATAAACACGAAAAATACCGGGCGATTGGCATGGTCAGCGCTCGCCTGGACGACGTCGCGAACTACATTCCTGCACGGCTGAGCTGGCTGCTGCTGAGCGCGGCAGCGGCGCTGTGCCGTCGTGACGGCGTCCGGGCGCTCTGTGTGGGCTGGCGGGATCGCTATAACCACAGCAGCCCGAACTGTGCCTGGGCGGAGGCTTCCGTTGCCGGTGCGTTGGGCATTCGACTGGGCGGCCCGAATGATTACTTTGGCGAGCGCGTTGAAAAACCGTGGATCGGCGACGCGCAGCGCACTATTTCCATAGATGACATTTCCCAAACGATTCGACTGATGTGGGTTGCCTCAACGCTGGCTCTGGTGCTGTTCCTTGTGACGCGCTGGCTGGTAGTGGGTGTGGCCTGAGGATAAATGACAATGCAATACATCCAGCAACCCCAGGCGATTGAAGCCAAAAGTTTTGACATCATTGGCGAGATCATTCATGAAACGCGCCC
>NZ_JBFWLF010000306.1:0-5310 GCF_050252275.1 Citrobacter sp.
AACCCATCGGTAAGTGTTTGCCAGGGGGGAGGAATTCGCCAGATCAGGCGCTAAAAAAACAAAAACCCCGGACAGTTATCCAGGGTTTTAGCGGGGACTTCGCGGGAGTTACGCTTCGATCGCGGCGCGAAGTTTTTTCATGGCGTTCTTTTCAAGCTGACGCACACGTTCTGCGGAAACACCGTAGCGATCGGCCAGTTCCTGCAGCGTAGATTTGTTATCTTCGTCCAGCCAGCGGGCGCGGATAATATCCTGGCTACGCTCGTCGAGACCTTCCATCGCATGGGTCAGTTTGTTGGCAGCCTGATCTTCCCAGTTATCCTCTTCAATGCCGTCGGCAAAGTTAGAGGTTTTATCCTGCAGATACAGGACGGGCGCCATCGGCTGGCTGTCGGACTCATCGTCCGGGGACATATCAAACGTCATGTCCTGCGCCGCCATACGAGATTCCATCTCGCGGACGTCTTTACTGGAAACACCCAGCTCACGCGCCACCATTTCCACTTCATCCTGATTAAACCAGCCCAGACGCTGCTTGGTTTTACGCAGATTAAAGAACAGCTTACGCTGTGCTTTGGTGGTCGCCACTTTCACGATACGCCAGTTACGCAGGACATATTCGTGGATCTCAGCTTTGATCCAGTGCACGGCGAAGGAAACCAGTCGCACACCCACTTCCGGGTTGAAACGGCGCACGGCTTTCATCAGGCCGATATTCCCTTCCTGAATGAGATCCGCCTGCGGCAGGCCATAGCCCGCATAGTTACGAGCAACATGAACAACAAAGCGCAGGTGAGACAGGATCAGCGTCTTAGCTGCTTCCAGATCGCCCTGGTAATGCAGCTTTTCAGCCAGTGCCCGTTCCTCGTCAGCCGACAACATCGGCCACGCGTTCGCAGCCCGGATGTAAGACTCCAGGTTACCAACAGGGGCTAAAGCTAAATTTTGCATTTCTTTGGTCATTCAAATCCTCTCAATTTTTATCGTCTGGCACCACAGCGATAGATATCAGCAACAACCGTGCCAGCGTTAATGAGCAACGAGATTAGCATTCACTCTTTTATCAGACCGTGATTTTATCCACAAGTTCAATGCAACGTTGTGTATAAATTACGCACAAATTGTGACATGAAGATGAAAAGTGGGGAAGAGACAACAGGAACTCTTTCCCTGCGAACGGAAACCCATTGCAGGGAAAGATTATATCACGGTTTTTTTAATCAGGAGTAAAGTGACGTAAATGTTGAACCGTCGCGAGCCACGCCGCCACCCAGCCGATCATCGAGCAAACCAGCAGCAGTAACAGGCACTCATCGAACGATAAGCCATTGAGATCAAACTTCGTTCCGAAAACTTGCGCCACTTCCGTGACCGCCGACGACAGTCGTAACACCAAAATTTCTGACAAAATCAGTGAAAGAAATGCGCCAGAAAAACCGAGCAATGCGCCGCCGTACAAGAACGGACGCAGGATAAATCCATCCGTCGCACCAATCAGTTTTTGCACGTTAATCGTATCGCGACGGGCAAAGATGCTCAGCCGCACGCTGTTACCAATGACGAGGAAGACGGCGGCAACCATCAGCACACCAATCATCGCCGACACTCGCCCGACCAGACCGGTCAGCGCCGCCAGACGGGCAAACCAGCTGTCGTCCATCCGCACTTCATCAATCCCGTTAATACGAGAGACGCGGTCGCGCAGTGTATTCAGTGAATCGGTGCTCTGGAAGTCGAGTTTCGGGATCACCACCGCCACCGCAGGCAAGGGGTTCTCTTCCAACATATCCAGCGCGCCGCCGAAACCGGACCAGTTGCGGAATTCGCCGAGAGCATCTTCACGAGAAAGGTAATTCACCTTTTCCACACCCTGCTCAGCCTGCAACTGGGCGACGACGCCTGCCGCCGCATCATCATCCAGCGTTTTTTGCAGATAAACGGTGATCTGCGGAGACGGGTAATACTGCGTCGCTGCCTGGTTAACGTTTTTGTAGACCATGTAGCAGACGCTCGGCAGAGTCAGGGAGATGGCAATCACCATCACCGTCAGAAACGTCGCCAGCGGTTTGCTTTTCAGATCCTGTAACGCGCCCTGGAACGCATAGCGCACCTGCTCGTTAAAGACGTTGGTTTTACGTGAGTTCGGCTTTGGCGACGGTTTCGCCCGCTTCGGCGCGTTACGTCCACCGTCACCGGAGGAGCCGCCGGAACGACGAAAACGGTCCAGCCGTCCGCCGAATTGTTTGATTTGATTGATAGCGTCGCGCTTATTCACGGGCTTCGCCTCCATGCAAATGGCCATCACTCAGGGTAAGCATACGGTATGACCGACGGGAAATGAGCCCGATGTCGTGCGTCGCCATCAGCACCGTCACCCCGACACGGTTAAACTCTTCGAACAGACGCAGAATCCCTTCCGACAGCGCGTCATCCAGGTTACCGGTCGGTTCATCCGCCAGCAGTACCGCTGGCTTGTTCACCACCGCACGGGCGATCCCGACACGCTGCTGTTCACCCCCGGAGAGCTGAATCGGGAAGTTTTTCGCTTTGTCCAGCAGCCCAACTTTGTCCAGCGCCGCCGATACGCGACGACGAATATCATCCCCGCTGGCACCGGCGATAATCAGCGGGATCGCCACATTGTCGAATACCGTTCGGTCCATCAACAGGTGGTGATCCTGGAAAATCATGCCGATCTGACGACGCAAAAACGGCACTTCACGGTTTTTCAGTCGCGTGATGTCATGCCCACTGAAGAGGATTTTCCCGGCGCTGGGCCGCTCAATCCCACAGATAAGCTTCAGCAGGGTACTTTTCCCCGCGCCGGAGTGGCCGGTCAGAAACGCCATCTCGCCCGGCTGCATATGGAATGTGACCCCTTGCAGCGCTTGTCTCCCACCGAGATAGGCCTTGCTGACATGTTCAAAGCGAATCATTGTTAATCCTCTCGGGCAAAAAGTGCCTCTATAAAATCGTCCGCCTTAAACGGACGTAAATCCTCGATACGTTCGCCCACACCAATATAGCGGATAGGGATGCCAAACTGATCGGCCACCGAGAAGATCACCCCACCTTTCGCCGTACCGTCCAGCTTGGTCAGGGTAATACCGGTCAGGCCCACCGCTTCATGGAACAGTTTGGCCTGGCTTATCGCATTCTGCCCGGTGCTGGCATCAAGCGTCAGCATAACTTCATGCGGCGCGTCTTCGTCCAGTTTCTTCATCACGCGAACGATTTTTTTCAGTTCTTCCATCAGGTGCGATTTGTTTTGCAGACGACCTGCGGTATCGGCAATCAGCACATCAATGTGACGCGCCTTCGCGGCCTGAATGGCGTCGAAGATAACGGAAGCGGAATCCGCGCCGGTATGCTGGGCAATCACCGGAATATTGTTACGCTGACCCCAGACCTGCAACTGTTCGACCGCTGCGGCGCGGAACGTATCGCCCGCCGCCAGCATCACGGATTTCCCTTGCTGTTCAAACTGGCGCGCCAGCTTACCGATGGTGGTGGTTTTCCCCACCCCATTCACGCCGACCATCAGAATAACAAACGGCGTTTTACCTTCAACGTTCAGCGGTTCATCGACTTTCGCCAGAATCTCGCCCATCTCGTCTTTCAGCAGTCCGTACAGCGCTTCAGCATCTTTAAGCTGTTTGCGGCTGGCGCCTTCCGTCAGATTGGCGATGATTTTGCGCGTGGTTTCCACGCCCACATCGGCAATCAGCAGTTGTTCTTCCAGCTCTTCAAACAGATCATCGTCGATTTTTTTACCACGGAACAGACTGATAAATCCGGAACCGAGGTTTTCTTTGGTTTTCAGTAAGCTGCGTTTCAGACGCGCGAAAAAACCTTCTTTGGTCGGTTTTTCCTGTTCCTGAATCATCTCTTCGACCGGCGCGTCTTTTTCCGCCAGCGGAACGATCATTTGCGCGTCTTCCGCCGCTTCCGCCGCCAGCGCTTGTGCTTCCAACTCTTCGTCGGTCAGTTCCGGTTCGTTTTGCGCCTCTTCTTCTACCGCTTCAACAATCTCAACGGTTTCCGCTTCGGCCTGCCACTCTTCAGCGGAGGTTTCCTCTTCGGCTTTCACCTCTTCAGGCAACGGCAGCTCTTCGTGCGCAACGGCAATCTGCGGCTCAACCTGCGCGTCAACATGCTCTTTCGCGACAGCGGGTTCTGCTGACTGGAAGGTTTCGATTTCCTGAACCTGTTCCGTCACCTCAACCACTTCCTCAGCAAAGGCTTCAGCCTCTTCTTTGCTGTGAAGCGGCGCTTGCGCTTCTACGTCAGCCGCCGTTTCAACGGGTTCGTCGGACGGTAATTGCGCTTCAACACCCTGCTGTTCTTCGGTTTTTTGTTCTTGTTCCTGCTCTTTTTCACCAAAGCCCAGCCAGGAAAAGAAGCCACGTTTTTTCTGTTTTGCCATCTGCGATTACGCTCCTGGGGACTCATTCTCTTGCCGCTTTGAGGCATCCTGAATGATTTTGTGTATAGACGCTAAAAAAAATGATGAAATAGTCTATCACTTTACTTAATCCACATCACCGCCTGGAATCATCTGCACGCGGCGGTTTGAGCAACAGAAATGAAAAAAACGAATCACTCAGGTAGCGGCCAAATCCGCATTATTGGCGGACAATGGCGCGGCCGCAAACTCCCGGTCCCCGATAGCCCTGGTCTCCGTCCGACAACGGATCGCGTGCGTGAAACGCTGTTTAACTGGCTGGCACCGGTGATAGTAGAAGCCCAATGTCTGGACTGTTTTGCCGGAAGCGGCGCACTGGGGCTGGAAGCGCTATCACGCTATGCCGCTGGTGCCACGCTGCTGGAGAGGGATCGCGCAGTCTCTCAGCAGTTACAAAAGAACCTGGCTACGCTGAAAGCAGGGAATGCAAAAGTCGTTAACACGAATACCCTGACATTCCTGACGCAGTCAGGCACGCCGCATAACGTGGTATTTGTCGATCCGCCGTTTCGTAAAGGGTTACTGGAAGAAACTTTAAACCTGCTGGAAACTCACGGCTGGCTGGCGGATGTTGCCTGGATTTACGTGGAAAGCGAAGTGGAAAACGGTCTGCCGCCCGTGCCGACGAACTGGTCATTATACCGGGAAAAAATCGCCGGGCAGGTCGCGTACCGTTTGTATCAACGCGAAGCACAAGGAGAAAGCGATGCTGATTAATCTTGGTCGACTACTGATGCTCGGCGTGTGGGCATTCTTATTGTTAAACCTGGTGCAACCCTTCCCGCGACCGCTCAACATCTTCGTTAACGTCGCCCTCGTGTTCATGGTACTGATGCACGGCATGC
>NZ_JBFWLF010000307.1:0-5273 GCF_050252275.1 Citrobacter sp.
TAGTTCGTTCCCAGCTTGCGAGCGATCAAATTTGGCGCAATGTCGTCGCCAATACGGATATCGAGATCGACACCTTCATTAGCCAAATCCACCAGCCGATCTTCCACATCAAAGCGCAACTCCAGTTGCGGATATTGTCTTGCCAGGGCGGACAGCGCAGGAGCCACCACCTGTCGACCAAAACCAAAGCTACTGATGATGCGCAGCATCCCTTGCGGAACCTGCCGGACATCAGAGAGTTCATCCATCATCTGATCGACATCATGCAGAATACGCTGCGCCCATTCATAGATGCGCTCACCCTCTTCCGTAATGGTGACGCGACGCGTGGTGCGGTGCAGCAGAACCACATTCAGGTTCTGTTCAAGCAGCGCAATGCGTTTGCTGACATAGGCGGGTGAGACCCCCAGTTCCTGGGCGACGGCAGCGAATCCCGCCCGACGGGCGACCAGCATAAAGACGCGTAAATCAGTCAGCAGAGGAGGATTATTCATGATCTGTGTTTTATGTTTCACCAGTTAGGGAGATTAACTGTGGATCAGTCAATTATAGGATAAGGAGGAAGTCAATTTTGCTACCCTACAAGTGAGAACTGGTATGAAAAAAACCTGTCGTATTGCCGCCATTGCTGGTGATGGCATCGGTAAGGAAGTGCTGCCAGAAGGCATTCGCGTTTTGCAGGCCGCCGCCAGACGTTGGGATCTGTCGCTCAGCGTTGAGACGTTCGAATGGGCCAGTTGCGATTATTACCTTGAGCACGGGAAAATGATGCCGGATGACTGGCGCGAACAGTTATCCTCCTTTGACGCCATTTACTTTGGCGCCGTCGGCTGGCCGGAGACGGTTCCGGACCATATTTCCCTGTGGGGGTCGCTGCTGAAATTCCGTCGGGAATTCGATCAGTATGTGAACCTGCGCCCGGTTCGCCTCTTCCCCGGCGTGCCCTGCCCGCTGGCCGGCAAGAAGCCTGGCGATATTGATTTCTACGTCGTGCGTGAAAACACTGAAGGGGAATACTCTTCGCTGGGCGGGCATATTAACCCTGGCACTGAGCATGAAGTGGTCATCCAGGAGTCCGTTTTCACCCGTCGGGGCGTGGATCGTATTCTGCGCTATGCGTTTGAATTAGCCCAAAGCCGCCCGCGTAAGACGCTGACGTCGGCGACCAAATCCAATGGTCTGGCAATCAGTATGCCGTTCTGGGATACACGCGTAGAAGCCATGGCGCAGCACTATCCCGATATCCGCTGGGACAAGCAGCACATTGATATTCTTTGCGCCCGTTTTGTGATGCAGCCGGAGCGCTTCGATGTGGTGGTCGCCTCGAATCTGTTTGGCGACATTCTTTCCGATCTCGGCCCGGCCTGTACCGGCACCATTGGCATTGCCCCCTCGGCTAACCTGAACCCTGAGCGTAACTTCCCCTCGTTGTTCGAACCGGTACATGGTTCCGCACCGGATATTTATGGCAAAAACCTCGCCAATCCGATTGCGACCATCTGGGCGGGGGCGATGATGCTGGATTTCCTCGGTGCAGGAGAAGCGAAGTACACCGCCGCGCATGACGGAATTCTGGCAGCGATTGAGCACGTCATTGCCACTGGCCCTAAAACGCCGGATCTGAAAGGCAGCGCATCGACGCAGCAGGTCGGTGATGCCATTTGTAAGGTGTTAGAGTCGTAAAACCATCGTGCCGGATGCCGCCAATGACATCCGGCAACAGCCGCTTATTGCGGGTATTCCTGCAGTAGCGTATTGAGCTTCGTCGCCATTAACACCGCACGCCAGCCGGAAATGAGTTCAGGTTCCGTTGTCTGCGGCTTTAACTTCCAGTGCCAGTTGAGCAGCTGGTTGATCTGACGACGTGACGCCAGCAGCTCTGCGCTGACCTGATGTTCCGTACTCACTTCCGTCACCAGCGCCTTGATCGCCTTAAACGCTTTGCGATAACCCGGCATATCCATCAGATTCAGCAGCGGTTCCGGCAGCGCCTCTTCCGGCAACGCCTGCGCTTTGGCAACCAGCGAGAGCAGCGTTTTGCCGTGGAAGCGAATTTCACTGCCAGAAAGCCCCAGACTGTCGAGTTCGCCCATGCTGCCGGGCATATAGCGCGCCACGGACCACAGGTGCTCTTCGCGAACCACGAAGTTAACCGCCAGATCGCGCTCACGCGCTTTACGCAGACGCCAGTCGGCAAGCAGTTGCAGGCAGGCCAGTTGACGCGTGCGTAGCTGCCAGGCGTTGGTGATCTCGCGCCAGGCATCTTCCGGTGCTAGGATCTCCTGACGACGGGTTTGCATCAGACGACACTCATCCAGCGCCGCAGGCAACCAGCCCGCCGCCTCGGTTTCCGCCATCAGTTTCCCGGCAATCGGTAACAGATACCAGACGTCGGCTGCCGCGTATTCGCACTGGCGCTCAGTCAGTGGACGCGCCAGCCAGTCGGTACGTGACTCGCTCTTATCCAGCGCCACGCCGGTGTACTCTTCCACCATTGATGCAAAACCCCACGACAGGGGACGACCGCAAAATGCCGCCAGGATTTGGGTATCGATCAGCGGCTGCGGCAGTTCGCCAAACGCATTCAGAAAGACTTCCAGATCTTCACTGCCCGCGTGCAAAAACTTGGTGATGGCGGTATCGCGCAGAATCGCTTTCAGCGGCGACCAGTCGCTAATGCCATGCGGATCAATCAGCGCGACATGTTCGCCGTCAAACAGCTGAATCAGGCCCAGTTGCGGATAATAGGTGCGGGTACGAACAAATTCGGTATCCAGGGCAATCGCAGGAAACGCACGGACCGCTTCGCACAGGGTCGCCAGCGCGTCGTCAGTGGTGATCATTTGGTAATTCAAATTGCATTCTCTTCGGTTTACGCCAAAAAAAACGCCGGATTCACCCGGCGTCAGATTGCTGACAAAGAAGAAAAAAGCGTGGTTTTTCCTTCTTTGTGGTTATCAGCCGAAAATCAATAAATTGATTTTCCTGGTTTTTAATAAGGTGATCTCGGCTTGTCCGGTATCGGCATAAGGTTTGCGATCACTCTCACGCCGGATTCACCCGGCGTTTGACGTGTTGCTTAACGCTCAGCCCTTATTGTCCACTTTGGCACGGGCTTCGTCACGCAATTCTCGACGTAAAATTTTGCCGACGTTTGATTTCGGCAGTTCATCGCGGAATTCAACCAGTTTCGGGACTTTATAGCCCGTGAGCTGACGGCGGCAGAAAGTGACCAGCGCCTCTTCGGTGAGTGAAGCCTCTTTTTTCACCACAAAAATCTTCACCGCTTCGCCGCTGCTGCCGGACGGAACACCGACGGCAGCCACTTCCAGCACGCCCGGATGCTGCATCACCACATCTTCGATCTCGTTCGGATAAACGTTAAAGCCGGAGACCAGAATCATATCTTTCTTACGATCGACAATGCGCAGGAAGCCTTCATCGTCCATGACTGCGATATCACCGGTGTGTAGCCAGCCGTCTTTGATGATTTCATCGGTCGCGTCCGGACGCTGCCAGTAGCCCAGCATCACCTGCGGCCCTTTCACGCACAGTTCACCCGGCTGATCCGGCGACACTTCGTTGTCGTCATCGTCCACCAGTTTGGCTTCGGTCGATGGCACTGGCAGGCCGATGCTGCCGCTGTGATAATCAATATCGTGCGGGTTAACGCTGACCAGCGGCGCGCATTCGGTCAGGCCATACCCTTCAAGCAGATACTGTCCTGTCAGTTTTACCCAGCGTTCTGCCACCGCCTGTTGCACTGGCATGCCGCCACCCGCAGAAAGATGCAACGAAGAGAAATCCAGTTGCTGGAACTCTTTATTATTCAGCAAGGCGTTAAACAAAGTGTTCACGCCGGTCATCGCGGTAAACGGATACTTCGCCAGCTCTTTAACCAGCCCCGGAATGTCGCGCGGGTTGGTGATCAGCAGGTTCTGCCCTCCCAGCTCGATAAACAGCAGGCAGTTCATGGTCAGGGCAAAAATGTGGTACAGCGGCAACGCGGTCACCACCAGTTCTTTACCCGGATGCAAAAGCGGTCCGTAAGTGGCTTTCACCTGCTCCAGGTTAGCCAGCATATTGCGGTGCGTCAGCATCGCCCCTTTCGCCACTCCGGTCGTTCCGCCGGTGTACTGTAAAAACGCCAGGTCCTCAGAAACCACTTCCGGTTTAACATACTGCATACGGTACCCGGCGTGCAGCGCACTGCGAAAAGAGATCGCATCCGGCAGATGATATTTCGGCACCAGTCGTTTGATGTACTTCACTACGAAGTTCACCAGCGTGCCTTTAGCCGTGGAAAGCTGATCGCCCATACGGGTCAGAATGACGTGCTTCACGCTGGTTTTGTCTACCACCTTTTCCAGGGTATGGGCAAAGTTGGAGACAATTACAATCGCCGCCGCGCCGCTGTCGTTTAACTGATGCTCCAGTTCACGCGGGGTATAAAGCGGGTTGACGTTCACCACAATCATCCCGGCACGCAAAATGCCAAACAGCGCCACCGGATATTGCAGCAAGTTTGGCATCATCAGCGCGACGCGATCGCCCTTTTTCAGTCCCAGCCCCTGTTGCAGGTAAGCTGAGAAGGCGCGGCTACGCTCCTCCAGCTTGCGGAAGGTCATTACCTCCCCCATGTTCATAAACGCGGGCTGATCGGCATAACGCGCGACAGCATGTTCAAACAGTTCCACCAGGGATTGATAACGGTCAGGATTGATCTCCGCAGGCACATCTGCGGGGTAACGGTTTAACCAAACCTTCTTCACTGCATCACCTCTAAAATGAGTGTTCGTCGTCATCTCAACCCCAGATAATAAACAAGTCGTTAACATAATATTAACTCAGCGTACCAGTTTATTAATTACTCAACTGAAAGGTTGCGAAGCGCGTCACTATTTATTTTTGTTATGACGTTAATAAAACAGAAACAGCGGACCAGCCGCTGTTTCTTTTACTGATAATACAACGCGTTACTCTGTGACGATCGTTTGAACCTGTGCAGGACCAGGGTTGTACCATCCCCAACCGCCATAGCCATACGGCCAGCCTCTCCCGCCGTAGAACCACGGGTCGATCGGTTGTGGTGGCATCACCACCTGCTGAGCAAGCCGCCAGCGTTTGTAGCCCGTCACGTCCATGGTCATGAATTTGTACGGCGTGCTACCCACTTTACCTACAACGGTACCCGTAATCGGCCCAACGACGGTCACCAGTTGCCCCCGGAAATCAACCGGGTCGAGGAAGCCATTCACATTGGCGTATATACG
>NZ_JBFWLF010000308.1:0-5281 GCF_050252275.1 Citrobacter sp.
GGCGTCCATTCAGACTATGAAGTCCAGCGAATCAGCGCCGCGCTGTCACAAGAGTTTAATCGTCCTTTTGACCTGCATAACGGGCATTTAGTCAGTATGACACTGAGTATGGGTTACGCGCTGACCTGGGAGCACGCTTCCGCCGAGAAATTACAAGAGCTGGCCGATCGTAATATGTATCAGGCTAAACATCAGCGCGCTGTGCGCTCGATAAAATAAAAAAGGAATGCACACATGCTTAAGCGTCTTTTATCTCCATTCATTCTTGCCACGCTACTGCTGGCAGGCTGTCAGGCTCCACAGGGCAAATTCACCCCTGAGCAGATAGCAGCCATGCAATCGTACGGATTTACTGAATCCGCGGGAGACTGGTCCCTGGGGCTTTCCGACACTATCCTGTTTGATAAGAATGACTACAAACTGCGTGCGGAAAGCCAGCAGCAGATTCAGTCGATGGCCGCTCGTCTGGCTTCAGTCGGTCTGAATCATGCGCGTATGGATGGGCATACCGATAACTATGGCGAGGACAGCTACAATGAGGCGTTATCACTCAAGCGCGCCAATGTCGTGGCGGACGCGTGGTCAGAAGGTGCGAAGATTCCGCGCACCAATCTGACCACTCAGGGATTAGGGAAAAAATACCCCATCGCCAGCAACCAGTCGGCGAAAGGTCGCGCTGAAAACCGCCGTGTCGCCGTGGTCATCAGCACGCCTTAGTCCTCAGTCGGCTGGCTGCACGATTACCTCGCGTGACGCGTGAACCCAGCGCAGCCAGTCGACCAGCATAAACAGCAGCAGACTCCCCCCCAGCACCGGCATTGCCAGTCCGAGCGTCATCGCCAGTAACCCAACACCTGTACGCCCCCAAACGCTCAACATGAGCCAGCTTTGAACCAGCGTCTGCGCCGGACTGGCTGATGGGCCCGCAGGACGGCGAATCCACCACAGCCGATAACCAATCACGATCATCAGGCAAAGGCCAACGCCAAAACCGATCAGCAGTAATTGGTTCGGCAATCCCAGCAGAATGCCCATATGAAAATCGACGCCCCAGCGCGTCAACTTCGCCATCAGCGGGAAGTCGGCAAATCGGGTATGGTCGGTCACCTGAAGCGTCGTCGGGTCAACAGCAACGGCATCAACCTGCGTAGGCCAGCGGCGATCGATTTCCGTTACCGTCCACCCGTGCTGCGCATCCTTCGGCGGGCGAATCTCCAGCCGAAGCGCATTGAGGCCAGCCGTCTGCGCGGTCTGTAATACGGTATCGAACTGACGGATATTCACCTGGACAGCAGGCATCTCCCTGCCGCCATGGTGGTCTGCGTGCTCATCATGAAGCGGGCGAGCACCATGAAGTTGAGCGTTAAGCTGTGGCGTCAGCCAGCCAAACGCGGCGCGCATTTTATCCACATTGCCGCCAGCCCACTGCGACCAGGTCAGTCCGGTTGCTGAAAACAGCAGCATTCCGACTAACAACAGCCATCCCAGCGTAACGTGCAAGCGACGGTGATTTTGTACCGGATTGTTCAACCGGCGCCGGGGTCGCGTTACTGACCAGAGTGTAATACCGCCCAGCGCCGCCACCCACATCCAGGATGCCGCCAGTTCACTGTAGAGACGCCCGGCCTCCCCCAACAATAGCGAACGGTGGGCATAATCAATCCACTGCCGCAGCGGCAGGATACCGCTGGTGCCGTACACCGGCATATCGCCTTTCACGGCCAGGGTTACCGGATCGATAAAAATGGCCCGATGTTCAGAAGCCGCCAGCGCAGAGTCGGTAAACATGACGCGCGTTGTATCGCCCGGCTCCAGTCCAGGGCGGACGGCGTGCAGGCGCAGGTGCCCACCGGTCACCTGCTGCGCGATCGCAACCTGTGCCGCCAGCGATTGCGGCTCTCCCTGCGTCGTCCCGTTAAGTGCCTGAGCGTAAATGGCCTCTTCCAGCTGCGGCGTCGCCACATACAACGTGCCGGTCAGTGCGGCAACAAAGATAAATGGCCCGACAAACAGGCCGATGTAGAAATGAAGGCGTCGCAGCAGGGTTATCCATGCCGCGCGCGGTGTGCAGGTTGTCATACTTTTCCTCAGAAAAAGCAAAAGAGTGTCGTGACGCTTATGCGTCAATCTTATTTTCAGTAACAGGAAAGTGAGGACCTGCGCGGCGGCGCGCGCGTATCAGGATACAGCCAGGGGAAGAAATACCAGTGTTTTACCGTCGGACGAGTGGGTTGACATTGCACTCTGAGCAGAACGCCGCAGAGCAGAATCATCATCGCCAGGATAAGCCCTGGAACATGAGCCAGTAATACACAATAGCCACAGGCTTCGCCGTGATCGACAGGTCTCGGAATGGAAGGAGAATCACCATGATGCCCGGTGTGCTTCGCCATCGAACTCATCTCATGATGCATACCCGGCATCGCGCTCATTGGATCTTTTTGCAGTGCAACGGAGATTAGCGGGGCAATGACAATCAGCAGGATCGCAAACAACGCGAGACATGCCGCGTGCCGCTGAAAACCTGACTGACGAAATTTACCGTTATTCACTGTCCCTCCCGCAGAGAACGAGGGGCATTGTAAATGATTTATGAACTGAAGGTTAACGTTGTGAGTATTACGGAGATAAAAAAAGGGCCAGCCAACTGGCCAGCCCCTCTAACAGGATGTCGCCTGAGCGATATCTTAGTTAAGACGCTCTTTGATACGAGCTGCCTTACCAGTACGCTCACGCAGGTAGTACAGTTTAGCTTTACGAACGGCACCACGACGTTTAACAGCAATGCTGTCAACAACCGGAGAGTGAGTCTGGAAGACACGCTCAACGCCTTCGCCGTTGGAAATTTTACGAACAGTGAATGCAGAGTGCAGACCGCGGTTACGAATAGCGATAACCACGCCCTCGAATGCCTGCAGACGTTTTTTGGAACCTTCAACAACCCATACTTTCACTTCCACGGTATCACCCGGACGGAAGGAAGGTACGTCCTGCTTCATCTGCTCTTGTTCAAGTTGCTTAATAATGTTGCTCATAATTTAATCTCTTATCCTGGGTAAACTGATAATCGGGGGCTTACGCCATCCCATCATGTTTATGTTGCTGTTGCGCGTGTTCCGTTTTGAACTCCGCCAGCAACCTTGCTTGCTCTTCAGTCAGAGCCAGGTTTTCCAGAAGTTCAGGTCTTCTAAGCCAGGTGCGACCCAGCGACTGTTTCAAGCGCCAGCGACGTATCTCAGCATGGTTTCCTGACAGTAACACTGCCGGGACGTCCATCTCTTCTAACACTTCAGGTCGGGTATAGTGCGGGCAGTCCAGCAATCCATCCGCAAAGGAATCTTCCGTTGCCGATGCCTCATGACCCAGAACCCCCGGAATAAACCGGGAAACGGAGTCAATCAGTACCATTGCCGGTAACTCGCCACCGCTGAGAACGTAATCGCCGATTGACCATTCTTCGTCAATTTCGGTTTGGATCACGCGCTCATCTATACCTTCGTAGCGACCACAGACCAGAATCAGCTTTTGATTCGTAGCCAGTTCGCTGACGCCTGCTTGATCAAGCTTGCGTCCCTGAGGTGACAGATAAATCACCTTAGCGCCTTCACCCGCCGCGCTTTTTGCTGCATGAATGGCATCCCGTAAGGGTTGTACCATCATTAACATCCCCGGTCCGCCGCCGTAAGGACGATCGTCCACGGTACGGTGCCGGTCATGCGTGAAGTCACGAGGACTCCAGCTCTGGATGTTCAGCAGGCCATTTTTAACAGCCCGGCCAGTTACCCCGTAATCGGTAATTGCGCGAAACATTTCTGGAAACAGGCTAACGATACCTATAAACACAAGCCAATCCCCATCACGCCGTCATTTACCGCTTATCCGGTGGTTTAAAAACCAGGATCCCAATCTACTTCGATAGTCCGCGTAGTGAGATCGACTTTCTTGATAACCTGCCCATCGAGGAACGGCACGAGGCGTTCCTTGATACCAAACGCATCTTTCAGGTTTGCCTTAATGACGATGACGTCATTCGATCCGGTTTCCATCATGTCGACGACTTTACCGAGATCGTAGCCTTCAGTGGTCACTACCTGGCAGCCCATCAGGTCTTTCCAGTAGTAGTCACCTTCTTCCAGTTTTGGCAGTTGCGTAGAATCCACGACAATTTCGCAATTGGTCAACAGATTCGCAGCATCCCGATCTTCAACGCCTTTCAGCTTGATGATCAGATCCTGATTGTGGTGCTTCCAGCTTTCCAGCTGTACTTGCTGCCACTGACCCGCCTTCTGGATAAACCAGGGCTGATAGTCAAAAATGCTTTCGGCGTCTTCAGTGGAAGAAAACACTCTGAGCCAACCACGAATACCGTAAGACGATCCCATTTTCCCTAAGACAATCGGGTCCACGGGTGCTTGCGCAGTGAGTTGCTTGCTCATCATGACCACCGTGACAGATTAAGCTGCTTTGCTTACTTCTTTGATCAGCGTAGCAACGCGATCAGAAATGGTCGCGCCCTGGCCAACCCAGTGAGCGATGCGATCCAGATCCAGGCGAGTGCCTTCTTCTTTTTCGCTAGCGATTGGGTTAAAGAAGCCAACGCGCTCAATGAAGCGACCGTTACGTGCGTTACGGCTGTCAGTAACAACAACCTGGTAGAACGGACGCTTTTTAGCGCCGTGACGAGCTAAACGAATAGTTACCATAACATCCTCTTGTGTGAATAAAACAACCGGGCCCCATCGAGGAACGGAGCCCGGTGTCATATTAAAAGCCCGAAAATTTTACTGATTTCTGGGGAAATTGCAATCAGCATCTTGATGCTGGACAGTAAACAAGGGATAGAAGGCGTATATCGGTGAAGCCAGTTTCGTTCCGGCGTGCGCACAGAAAGCGGAGCGTACACGTAGTACGTGAGCATTTCGAGCACACCCCGGAACTAAAATGGCAAACAAGATAGCCCTATGCCCTTGTTTTTAGCGACCAGGGAATCCTGGCGGCATCATCCCTTTCATACTGCGCATCATTTTGGCCATCCCGCCCTTCTTCATCTTCTTCATCATGCGCTGCATGTCGTCGAACTGTTTCAGAAGGCGGTTAACGTCCTGCACCTGCATACCGCAGCCTTGTGCGATACGGCGTTTACGGGACCCTTTGATGATTTCCGGCTTCGCGCGCTCTTTCAGCGTCATCGAGTTGATGATCGCCTCCATGCGCACCAGCACTTTGTCATCCATCTGTGACTTCACGTTGTCCGGGATCTGCCCCATGCCCGGCAGCTTGC